>NZ_JANPEO010000465.1:0-1722 GCF_031422975.1 Nocardioides sp.
ACGATCGTGGAGAGCCCTGAGGAGCTGGACCGCCTCATGGCGCTGACGCGGATCGGGTTCTGCCCCGACACCGCCCACCTGGCGGCCGGGGGCGGGGACCCTGCTGCGCTGATCCGGCGTTACCCGGATCGCGTCCGCCACGTCCACCTCAAGGACCTCCGGCGCGACCCGCTGGAGTTCCTCCCACTCGGCGTGGGTCAGATCGACTTCGCCGATGTCCGCGACGCCCTCGTCGAGAGCGGCTACGACGGCTGGTTGGTCGTCGAGCTGGACTCCTACGACGGCGATCCCCGGGACGCCGCGGCACACAGCAAGACCTTTCTAGACCGACTGCTCGCCACCTCCGGCGCTGCAGACATCCGCCACCACCCTGGAGAATCCCGATGAAGAGCAAGTCCCGGTACACCGTCGCCCTCGCCGCGTTCGCGCTTGCGCTCGCCACCGCAGGGTGCAGCGCAGCCACCACGTCCTCGTCATCGGAGGACCCGGGCGTGTCGAAGCAGGTCGACGAGGCGCTGGCAGCGTTGGAGGGCAAGGTCCTCAGCAAGGGCCCCAACGGCGAGACCGCCGAGTCGGCTGACGTCGCCGCCCTCACTGACGCTGAGATCGCTGAGGTGAAGGCCATGAACGCGACTGCGGCGATCGTCATGCACTACGGCGGCAACGACTGGGCGAACGCGCAAATCGCCGGTCTGAAGGATCAGTTCGCCAAGCTCGGCATCGAGGTCGTCGCGGTGACCGACGCGAACTTCAAGCCCGACAAGCAGGTGTCCGACCTCGAGACCGTGATGGTCAAGAAGCCCGACATCATCGTGTCGATCCCGACGGATCCGGTAGCGACCGCCTCGGCGTTCCAGGCCGCGGCGGACGCCGGCACCAAGCTCGTCTTCATGGACAACGTGCCGCAGGGCCTCGAGGCCGGGAAGGACTACGTCTCCGTCGTCTCCGCCGACAACTACGGCAACGGCGTGGTCTCAGCACACCTGATGGCCAAGGCGCTCGGCGGCAAGGGCGAGATCGGTCTGATCTTCCACGAAGCCGACTTCTTCGTGACCAAGCAGCGCTACGAGGGGTTCAAGACGACCATCGAGTCGGACTACCCGGACATCACGATCGTTGACGAGAAGGGCATCGCCGGACCAGACTTTGCCGGCGACGCGCAGAGCGCCGCCAACGCGATGATGACGGAGACCCCCGACCTCGCCGGTATCTGGGCCGTGTGGGACGTGCCCGCCGAAGGCGTCATGGCGGCCGCCCGCGCATCGGGTCGGACGGACCTCAAGCTCGCAACCCAGGATCTCGGCACCAACGCGGCCATTGCGCTCGCCAAGGGTGAACTGGTCGTCGGCCTGGGCGCACAGCGGCCGTTCGACCAGGGTGTCACCGAGGCCCTGCTCGGCGCCGGAGCCCTGCTCGGCAAGGATGAGCCGGCCTACGTAGCGCTCAGCGCCCTGCCTGTACAGCACGACAACGTCCTGGATGCCTGGAAGCAGGTCTACCACTCGGACGCCCCGACCGACCTGGCCGACTCGTTCGCCAACTGACTCTGACTGCGCGGCCGGCGGGGCAACCCGCCGGCTACTGTCGGAACGGAGATGACGTGATGGACCGATCCACCACTGCAGTGCAGATGCTCGGAGTTCACAAGGCCTTCAATGGAGTCACGGTGCTCAGTGACGTCGACTTCGAGGTCACCCAGGGTGA
The DNA here is from genome assembly GCF_031422975.1 of Nocardioides sp. Classification (GTDB taxonomy): domain Bacteria; phylum Actinomycetota; class Actinomycetes; order Propionibacteriales; family Nocardioidaceae; genus Nocardioides. The sequence goes on from NZ_JANPEO010000465.1 coordinate 1,705, forward strand.
GGTGCATGCCCTGGCCGG
>NZ_JANPEO010000466.1:0-3447 GCF_031422975.1 Nocardioides sp.
GGAGAAATCGCCGCCCGCGCCCGTAACACTCGCGACCGCCACGTCTTCGACACGCTCGTCGAGATCGGTCTGGGCGATGGTCGGATCGACGCCCGCCTGGTCGCCGGACTTCTCGGTTCACTCACCCCCGCCCATCGCTCCAGCACGCCCACGAGGAAGTCGTCATGAGGATCCTGTCCGTCCGTGGAGCATTGCCTCCGCACTCCTATCCCCAGGCGGAGATCACCGAGGCCTTCGCCGACGTGATCGCCGAGCGCAGCCTCGACAAGGCACTGCTCCGCCGTTTCCACCGCAACGCGGGAGTGGAGCGCCGGCACACGGTGCTGCCACTGGCGGACTACGCCGCGCTGCGCGACTTCGGCCAGGCCAACGACTTGTTCATCGAGCACGCCGTCGAGCTCGGCTCGCGCGCCCTGGTGGACGCGCTCAAGGCGGCCGGCCTGACGCCCTCCGACGTCGATCTTGTGGTCACCGCCACCGTCACCGGCCTGGCTGTGCCCTCCCTGGATGCCCGGATCGCCGGCACGATCGGGCTGCGCCCGGACGTGAAGCGGATGCCGCTCGTCGGGCTCGGCTGCGTGGCCGGGGCGGCCGGCATCGCGCGGCTGCACGACTACCTGCTGGGCCACCCCGGCGACGTGGCGGTGCTGGTGGCGGTTGAGCTGTGCTCGCTGACCGTGCAGCGTGACGACGTGTCGGTGCCCAACCTCGTGGCCAGCGGGCTCTTCGGCGACGGGGCCGCGGCCGTCGTCGCCGTCGGCAACGAGCGCCGTGAGGGAGCGGTCGAGGTGCTCGCGTCGCGCAGCCGGCTCTACCCCGACAGCGAGCGGACGATGGGCTTCGACGTCACCGGCAACGGGCTGCGGATCGTCCTGGACGCCGAGGTGCCGGCGCTGGTCGAGCGATACCTGCGCGAGGACGTCGACGGCTTCCTCGCCGAGCACGACCTGACCCGAGACGACATCGGCTGGTGGGTGTGCCACCCCGGCGGGCCCAAGGTGATCGAGGCGCTGCAGGCCGCGTTGGCGGTGCCTCGCGAGGCGCTCGCCCTGACCTGGGAGTCGCTGGCCCGGGTCGGCAACCTGTCGTCCGCGTCGGTGCTGCACGTCTTCGAGGACACGCTGCGCGACCGGCCCCCCACGCCGGGCAGCTACGGCATGCTGCTCGCGATGGGCCCGGGATTCTGCTCCGAGCTGGTGCTGTTGAGGGCAACGGCGTGACCGCCCTCGTCGCCTTCACCGTGCTGGTGGCCCTCGTCGGCGTGGAGCGGCTGGCCGAGCTGGTCGTGTCCAAGCGCAACACCGCCTGGAGCATGGAGCGCGGGGGCGTGGAGACCGGCTTCGGCCACTACCCGTTCATGGTCGTCCTGCACACAGGGCTGCTGGTCGGAGCCCTGGCGGAGGCGTGGGTACGACGTCCCGACGTGCCCTCCGCGCTCGCGTGGTCGATGCTGGTGCTGGTCGTCGCGTCGCAGGCGCTGCGCTGGTGGTGCATCACCACCCTCGGGCGCCGGTGGAACACCCGCGTGATCGTGGTCCCTGGCCGGGAACCGGTGGACTCCGGGCCCTACCGCCTCTTCAGGCACCCCAACTACGTCGCCGTGGTGATCGAGGGCGTCGCGCTGCCGCTGGTGCACGCATCCTGGATCACGGCGGTGGTCTTCACGATTGCCAACGCCGCGCTGTTGACGGTGCGGATCCGCGCCGAGGACGCCGCGCTGGCGACCCTGCCGCGCCAGCCGGTCGAGGTGCACGGTGCGTGACCTCGTGGTCGCCGGGGGCGGTCCCGTCGGACTGGCCGTGGCGCTGAATGCCGCGCGTGCCGGCCTCGACGTGTCGGTGCGCGAGCCTCGGGACGGCCCGATCGACAAGGCCTGCGGCGAAGGGCTGATGCCGGGTGCGGTGGCCGAGCTCGAGGGCCTGGGAGTCCGGCCCGACGGGCATCCGCTGGCCGGCATCCGCTACCTCGACGGGTCGGGTGCGGGGCGCTCCGTCGAGGCGGCCTTCCGATTCGGGCCGGGGCGTGGTGTGCGGCGTACGACCCTGCACGCGGCCCTGACGGCACCGCTGCGCGCGGCGGGCGTGCCCGTCGACCCCAGCCCGGTGAAGTCGATCCGAGACGTCGGCGACCATCTGCTGGTCGACGGCGAGGCGACCCGCTACCTGATCGCCGCCGACGGGCTGCACTCGCCCGTGCGACGGCTGCTCGGCCTCGAGGTCCGGGCGCGGGACCGGCGGCGTTTCGGCCTGAGATGCCACGTGGCCCAGGCACCGTGGACGCCGTTCGTCGAAGTGCACTGGTCGCCCCACGCCGAGGCCTACGTCACGCCGGTCGCCGACGACCTGGTCGGTCTTGCAGTCCTCACCGACGCGGGCGTCGGCTTCGACGACGTGCTCCGCGAGTTCCCCGTGCTGCGCGAGCGGCTCACCGGGGAGCGCACCAGGGTGCTCGGCGCCGGGCCCCTGCGACAGCGCGCGCGTCGTCGCGTCGCCGGGCGGGTGCTGCTGGTCGGCGACGCAGCGGGGTACGTCGATGCGCTGACCGGCGAGGGCATTGCCCTCGGTCTGGCGCAGGCCCGGGCCGCCGTCGGCTGCGTGGTGGCCGACGACCCGGAGCGCTACGAGGCCCAGGCCCGACGGCTCTCTCGTCGTCACGAGCTCCTCACCCACGCCCTGCTGCGTGCGACCGCCCACCAGTCCGTCCGCAGGCGGCTCGTGCCGCTCGCGGCGCGGGCTCCGTGGGTGTTCTCGGCCGCCGTCAACCAGCTGGCCCGCCCGATCGTGGTGCCGGCATGACCGGGGAGTCCGTGGTGCTGTTGGACGAGGCAGGCCGGGCGATCGGCACCGCCGACAAGCGCCGGGTGCACCACGCGGACACCCCGCTCCACCTGGCCTTCTCCTGCTATCTCTTCCGCGCTGACGGCTCGGTGCTGGTGACGCGCCGGGCGCTCGACAAGGCGACCTTCCCCGGTCTGTGGACCAACGGCTGCTGCGGTCACCCGGCGCCGGGCGAGGACATCGAGGACGCCGTACGCCGACGGGTGGACCAGGAGCTCGGCCTGCGGATCGAGGGGCTGCGACTGCTGCTGCCGCGGTTCCGCTACCGAGCGGTCCTCGACGGGGTGGTCGAGCACGAGATGTGCCCGGTGTTCGTGGCCAACACCTTCGACGAGGTCCGGGCCGATCCCGTCGAGGTGGCCGAGGCGCACTGGGAACCGTGGGCGGAGTTCCGTCGTGGCGTGCTCGACGGCACTCGCGCGATCTCTCCGTGGTGCCGCGAGCAGGTCGCCCAGTTGCCGGCAGACCCGCTCGCGGCACCCGCCGCGTCGTACGACGACCTCCCCACGGCCGCGCAGGTGGGCCGCGGCGGAGAGCGGTCGTGATCCGAGCGGCTTCTTGCTGTCGGGAAACCAGAGCGGGGCTGGGCGCGAGATCGACCCCGAGCTCG
>NZ_JANPEO010000467.1:0-1646 GCF_031422975.1 Nocardioides sp.
CCGTCGAAGCCGAGGTCGCGTCCCTGCTCGCACTCTGCAAGGAATCCGGCCTCGTCCTTGATGTCGTTGTACACGCCGTCGAGGATCACCTTGCCAGCCGCACGGGCTCCGAGCAGGCAATGGCCGAGGCCGGCGAGCAACGGCTGGCGGCCGGGAACGTGGGCGGCTTGGAGCTCCTTGGCAAGATCGTTGGTGCCCATGACCAGCACGGCGAGGCGCTCCGAGCTCATGGCGATCTCCAGCGCGGAGAGCATCGCGAGTGGGGTCTCGAGCATGGCCCAGATCATGGTGTGGTCCGGTGCTCCACCAGCCTCCAGAGCCCGCTCGATCAGGTGCACGTCGGCGGGTGAGTCGATCTTCGGGACGACGACAGCGGCAGGCCCGGCGGCGGCGATGGCGCGGAGATCATCGTCGTGCCACGGCGTGCCGATGCCGTTGGCGCGGATGGCGATCTCGCGCGACCCGTAGGCACCTGAGGTGGCGGCTGAGCACACACGCTCGCGCGCTTCCGGCTTGGCGTCGGGAGCGACGGCGTCTTCCAGATCGAGGATCAGTGCATCGGCCGGGATCGTCTGGGCCTTCTCCAGCGCCCGCTCGTTGGCCCCGGGCATGTACAGCACTGAACGCCGGGGTCGAAGGGTGGCGTCGGTCATCAGGCTTCCACCTCGGTGTAGGCCTTGGCCAGCTCTGGATCCTTGGCGGACAGCTGGTCGGCCAGCTCGAGCATCACCTTGCACTGCTTCACCGAGGCGTCGTCCTCCATCTTGCCGTTGAGCATCACGGCACCGGTGCCGTCGCCCATCGCCGCCACCACCTCGCGCGCATGACGCACGTCGGCAGGGTCGGGGGAGAACACCCGCTTGGCGATCTCGATCTGCACGGGGTGCAGGCTCCATGCCCCCACGCAACCGAGCAGGTAGGCGTTGCGGAACTGGTCCTCGCAGGCGACGGTGTCCTTGATGTCGCCGAAGGGACCGTAGAAGGCGAAGATCCCGTTGGCCTGGCAGGCATCAACCATGCGGGCGACCGTGTAGTGCCACAGGTCCTGCTGGTAGATGGCGCGGGGGCCGTCGATGTCGCCGTCGACCGGGTCCTGCCGCACGAGGTAGCCCGGGTGACCGCCACCGACCCGCGTCGTCTTCATCCGGCGATTGGCGGCGAGGTCGGCGGGGCCGAGCGAGAGGCCCTGCATGCGCGGACTCGCAGCGCAGATCTCCTCGACGTTCGCGACGCCGAGGGGCGTCTCGAGGATCGCGTGGACCATCAGGGGCTTCGTGAGCCCGGCTCTCGCCTCGAGCTGGGCGAGCAGTCGGTCGACGTAATGGATGTCCCAGGCGCCCTCGACCTTCGGGACCATGATGACGTCGAGCTTATCGCCGATCTCCGTCACGAGCGTCGTCAGATCATCGAGGCACCAGGGCGAATCGAGACTGTTGACCCGGGTCCAGAGCTGGCAGGTTCCGAAATCCACCTCGCGCCCGATCTTCACGAGACCTTCGCGCGCGGCGATCTTGTTGTCGGCCTGGATCGCATCCTCGAGGTTCCCGAGCATCACGTCGCATTTCTTCGCAATCTCCGGGACCTTCGAGGCCATCTTCGGATTCGACGGATCGAAGAAATGGATCATGCGCGACGGCCTGAACGGG
>NZ_JANPEO010000468.1:0-1657 GCF_031422975.1 Nocardioides sp.
GAGTTCCACAAGCGTGTGCTCAACCCGGTGCCGGTGCGCACGATCGACACCCGCCCGACCGCGGGCGCGATCGCGGCCCAGGCGGGCAGTCGGCCCGAGGTCGAGGCCGAGCTCCGCGAGTGGCTGGGCGGACAGCTCGACGCCGCGCAGATCCTGGTCAAGGACCCGCGCGCATTCTGGATCCTGCCGGTGTGGACGCGCGTCGCAGCCGAGCTCGGCGTCGAGGTGAGCACGCTGACGATGCTGCGGCACCCGACCGAGGTGGTGCGCTCGCGCGACTCGGCCTACCTCACCGAGCAGACCCCGACCTTCCGCCGCCAGCGCGAGACGGCCAACATCGCGGCGTGGGTCAACGCCGCCTTCGAGACCGAGCGGTCGACGCGGTCGCTGCCACGAGCGTTCGTGAGGTATCCCGACCTGCTGGCCGACTGGCGCACGGCCCTGCGCCTCGCGGGGGAGCAGACCGGGCTGACCTTCAACGCCGACCTCCGCACCGAGGCGCCCCACGACGTCGATGACTTCATCGACGCCAGGCTGAACCGGTCGGCGATCTCGTGGGACGACATCGCCGTACCGGACCAGCTGCGTGATCTCGCCGAGCGGACGTGGCAGGCGATGAACGTGCTGGTCGACGCACCCTCCTCGAGCGAGGCGATCGGGGCGCTGGCGGGGCTGCAGGAGGAGTACGGCGAGCTCTTCGACTTCTCCGAGGCGATCGCGATGGACGCCACGACCGCTCGGGTCGCCGAGGGCAGGCGCGACGTACGCCGCAAGAAGGACGCGCAGCTCGATGAGCTCCGCCGCGAGCTCGAGGCGACGAAGGCCGAGCTGGCCGCACGCCGCAAGCCCGGCTTCTTCCGCCGCTGAGGCCCTGCGCGGCGCCCCAAAACCTGACTCTCGAGGCGCCGGCGTCAGGTCCCTGATCGTCAGGAGGAGGGTGACCCCGGGCTCGTGCACGTCCTCCGCCCGGACGCCCCGGGGCTCACCGCTCCCACGGTGCGACGAGCGGGAAGTAGTCCTCGAGGAAGCCGGCGAGCATCGCGTCGACGGTGTCCGGTCGATGAGCGAACTCGTGGTGGTCGCCCACGCAGAAGAAGTCGTGGTCGCGCGCCCGCAGCTGCTTGAGCTGTCGTTCGACCCGGGCGTTGCTGAGGTCGACGAACGCATGCTGGGCCGTCGCTGGAAATGCCTGCCCGGTGACGAGCCCGTAGTGCTGCGCGAGGTTGGAGAGCAGCGAGACGTCGGTCGGGCTCCGGAACGGGGCGCGGGCGGTGCTGGCGAGCGCCTCGGGGAAGCGGTCCTCGATCTCGGCGAGCACCGATACCCGCTGCGGGTGCGGCGAGTGCGCCATCAGCTGGGTGATCTCGACGCCGAACGCCTCCCTCAGCAGGGCCCGGTTGTTGGCGGCCGCGTGCAGGAACGGCTTGTCGGCCGTGCCGGGCATGCCGATGGAGGCATCACCGAGGAAGGCGGCAGCGGCGCCGCCGGGGGAGAAGAACAGCTCGGGGCGGGTGGCGCGGCCCAGGAGAACGTCGTCGTTGACGTAGATGAAGTGCTCGGCCAGTCCGGGGATCTTGTGCAGCGAGGTCTCGATGGCCTGCGAGTTGAAGGTCGGCAGCGCATCCTCGGGGAGGATGTCGCGATGGTCGACGAGCGT
>NZ_JANPEO010000469.1:0-3224 GCF_031422975.1 Nocardioides sp.
CGGGTAGGCGGGCGGGCGGGCGGGCGGGCGGGCGATCCACCGTGCGTCATAGTTGGCGGTGTGCAGCATGTCGAGGCCGTAAGCTCGGCTGCCTGGCTCCTTGGCACGACGTATGCGTCGACGACACCGAGATTCGATGCGGCCTACGAGATGCCGGTCGATGCGATCGCACGTTCAGTCCGCACATAGTCCGCAAGAAGTCCGCAAAGGTTCGCGGAGAGCCACGATCGACCATCAACGGCCAACCACCTACGCGGAGCGCGTTTCTGCCGGTCAGAAGCACTCTTCGTTCACACCCAGCGACAATCGCAACTCGCCAAGGGACTCGCGATTCCGTTCACCAGCTACCGCGGAGCCGCCTCCGGTGTAGCCAGTCGTGAACGGACGGTTGCGACGTCAGGCGCTGTCTCGTCCGACCCGGACCACGAGGCAGGCAGCCTGGATCGAGAAGCGCAGCCGGGCTGCCTCGGTCAGCACGTCGCCGTCGACCTCGCACAACTGGGGTGGATCGACCCGCACGGTGAGGTCTTCACCCTGGTCACGCTGGAGCGACGGTCCGTCGCCTCGGTCGGTCAACACCCGCGCGGCCACCCCGATCCACCCGGCCAAGCTCTCGGGGCTGACCGTGGCCACGTCGAGGCGACCGTCGTCGATCGCGGCCTCGGGCAGGAGCACCATGCCGCCGGTGAGCTCGCCACAGTTGCCGACCACGACGGTGCGGGCATCGCAGGCTGAGGTGCGCCCGTCCACCGTCAGGTTGAGCGCGAAGGGGGCGTCGGCCAGGTGCTTGCCGCCGCTGGCGACGTACGCCGCCCAGCCGGCCTTGTCCTTCACGCCCTCGGGGGCGTCGTCCATGATCTGCGCGTCGAAGCCGACCCCGGCCATGACGGTGAAGCAGTGAGCGTTGTCCGCGTCGGTGCTCAGCGAGCCGGCCAGCTGGCTCTCGTCGGGGTCGACGACCATCCAGCCGACATCGATGGTGCGGTCCTGGCCGGAGAAGGCCACCCCGGCCGCGTCCGCCAGCGAGTCGATCGGCAGGCCGAGGTTGCGGGCCAACAGATTCCCGGTCCCACCGGGGAGCAGACCCAGCGGGACACCGGTGCCGACGAGTTCCTGTGCCACCGCCCGGACCGTTCCGTCGCCTCCGAGGGCGCACACCAGGCTGGCGCCGTTGCGCACGGCCTCGCGCGCCTGGCCGAAGCCGGGATCGTCCTCGGTCGTCTCCACCAGCGTGGGCGCCTCCATGCCTGCCGCGCTGGCCGCCTCCCGGAGGATCGTGCGCACGGTGTCGAGGTCCACCTTCATCGGGTTGACGACGACGACGACCTCAGCACTCGAAGCGTTCATTCGCGTACTCTTGCACGGCACCTGCGGGGTCTTCCGGAGGGGTGGTTGCGTGCGAGTGCACGCCAGGGGAGGACTGAATGAACAGCATCGGCGGCCGCGGCGGCGGCATGACGGGCTCGGCGAAGAGGGCGGCCTCCAAGACCGGCGATAATCCCGTCGTCGAGTGGGGGGCTCGCCTCGGCTACGGCGCCAATGGTGTCCTGCACCTGCTGCTCGCCTTCCTGACCGCCCAGATCGCTCTCGGTGGGGGCGGCGACAAACAGGCGAGCCAGTCGGGCGCGCTGGCGACGCTCGCCGGCGAAACGCTGGGGCAGGTCCTGCTCTGGGTGCTCGCGGCCGGGTTCACCCTGCTTGCCGTGTGGCAGCTGACGGAGCTCTTCGTGCGGCACGAGGTGTTCGACAAGGCGAAGGCCGGCGGCAAGCTCGTGCTCTACGCGGCGCTGACCTGGACGTCCTTCACCTTCGCCTCGGGCGGGCGCACCTCGAGCAACAAGCAGAGCAAGGACTTCACCGCGACCCTGATGGACGCACCCGGCGGGCAGTTGCTCGTCGGCCTGGTCGGCGTCGCCATCCTCGGCATCGCGGGTTACCACGTCTACAAGGGCTGGAAGAGGAAGTTCCTCGACGACCTCCAGGAGCACCCCGGCCAGTGGGCGGTCGTCGCCGGCCGGGTGGGCTACATCGCCAAGGGCATCGCCCTGGTCGCCGTGGGTGTCCTGTTCATCACGGCCGCGATCGAGCAGCGCGCGGGCAAGGTGACCGGCCTCGACGGAGCGCTCCACTCGATGCTGGACCTGCCCGCCGGGCCGGTGATCCTGGTCGGCGTCGCGCTCGGCCTGGCGGCGTACGGCGCCTACTCCTTCGCCCGGGCCCGCTACGCGCGCGTCTGATCCGCGTCGCCGCGACGCAGCCAGCACCAGGCCAGGACGGTGGCGACCAGACCGTTGGCGATGGCCACGAGCACGTCGCTGACGTGGTGCATGCCCCGGTAGAGGCGTGCGGACGCGACGAGGAAAGGGATGACCACGCAGACGCCGACCACGAGCCTGCGAAGCACCGGGTTCGCGATCTGCAGGGCCATCAGCCCCAGCGTGAAGTACAACCCGGTCGCGGCCCCGGTGTGTCCGCTGGGGAAGCTGGAGGTCGGCGGCGAGTCGTCCAGCTTCTCGACGTCGGGGCGCTCGCGGTCGATGAGGAGCGTGGTGAAGAAGAAGACCATCGCCTGCAGGCTGATCGCGATCAGCGGCACGACCGCGTACCACCACCGCTTGGTCCGCCACCAGAACAGCGCCACCACGACCAGGCACACACCGACGATGCTGACGGTCGCGCCCGTCCACGAGAAGACGAGCGTGACGCCGTCCCAGAGCGCTGTGCGTGACGACTCCAGGCTCTTGTTGACGCTCTCCTCGGAGACGCCGAGCTCCTTCAGCGGGCCGTCGGTGATGAGCCATCCCATCGCAAGCACGGCCAGCCACCACACCACGAGTGGGGGCAGGACGCGGACCGCCAGGTCGCGGCCAAACTCCCTGGCGGTGGGCCGGGACGTGTCGTCGCGCCAGCGGGTGAGGAACGTCATCAGTCGGATCCTTTCGTCGTGACGGGAGTCGGCGGTCGCCAACCGACGTAACCCGCGTACGCCGCCGCGGTCAGCCCACACCCGAGCAGCACGCCGGCCACCACGTCGGAGAGGAAGTGCGCACCGGCGAAGATCCTGTCCGCGCACGTCACGACCACCCAGGCCCCGCCGACGCAGACCAGCAGCAGCCGGAGGCGAGTGCTCACGAGCGGCCACACCAGCAGGACGACCACGGTGACCACGATGGCGTTGTTGGTCGCGTGGCCGGACCCGTCGCTGTCGGCGGGAGCGCCGAGGC
>NZ_JANPEO010000470.1:0-7136 GCF_031422975.1 Nocardioides sp.
GGGACTGGTCGGCGTCATCGCCCACGCCACCGTCACGCTGGGCAGCAGCAGCTACGCAAACCGCATCACCGGCTTTCTGGGCGACCCCAACGCCGGCGCCTACTTCATCGTCACCCTCGGCACCCTGGCGATCGGCTTCGCCGCGCGGACTCGGCTGATCGCCCTGCTCGTCACGGTCCCGATCGTCGCCGGCCAGATCCTGGCCTACTCGCGTACCGGTCTCCTGGCGATGGCCTATGCCCTCGGATGGGCCCTCCTCGGTCGCCGCCTCGGGCTCTGGGGTGGCATCGCCATGGTCGGCGGACTCGTGTGGCTCGTCGACAACATTCCCGAGAACCTGGTGGCGTCGTTCGGACCCTTCTCCAACCGCTCCGGCAGCGACGCGCTGCGTGACCGCATCGTCGCCGCCGAGACCCGCGAGCTCGCCGACATCCCGTGGTTCGGCCACGGGCCGGGCACGGCCCGCATCAGCCTGGGGGATCAGGAGTTCTTCTTCCACAACAGCTTCCTCGCCGTGCGCCAGGAAGGCGGCTGGATCGCTCTCGGGCTGGTGCTCTTCCTGCTCGGTTTCTCGTTTCTCGGGCTCTCGACGTGGTCGCGAGTGGGAGACCTGCAGGCCATCGCCGCCCAGGCCGCGCTGATCTCGGTCCCGGTGATGGCGGTGACCCTGGGCGAGGTGCTGCTGGACACGCCGGCCGCGATCGCCATCGCCTTCGCGCTGGGGCGGGCCGCGGAGCTGCGGCTGGCCAACCCGGCGTGGAGACCACCGCCGCCCGGCCTGGGGAGACTTCGTGACTGAGCCGATCTTCCTGGCCGCCAACAACGGTGACGTCGGCGGCGGCGAGCAGATGCTGCTGCGCACCGCCGAGGCGGCCCGCGACCTGGGGCGCGATGTCACCGTCGTCGCGCCGGCCACCCCCGGCGATGTGGTCGACGCCGCCCGGGCAGCGGGGCTCGCAGCGGTGGCCGTCCCCGGTGACTCCCGGCCTGCCTACGCACGCGAGCTGCGGCGATGGGACCGTCAGCGCGACGGGCTGCTCTGGTGCCACGGCCTGGTGCCCGCGCTGGCCACGGCCGGCCGCGGACGCCGCATCGTGCACCTCCACCAGCGTCCGCGCAGCCGAGCGCAGTGGGCCGCCCTCGTGGTCGCCAGCCGCGGTGCACTCCGTCTGCTGGCCCCGTCCGAGACGCTGGCGCGCGACCTCCCCGACGGACAGGCACTCCCCAACTGGACCGACGACCTCGCGCTCATCGCCCGCCCGGCGCCCGTCGACACGCTGCGCGTGGGCTACCTGGGCCGCATCTCCACCGGCAAGGGCCTCGATGTTCTCGCCGACGCCGTACGGACCGTGGACCGCCCCGTCAGCCTCCTGGTCGCAGGGGACGAGCGGTGGGTCCCGGAGGCCGATCTCGAGCCCGTACGCCGATCGCTCGCTGTGCTCGGTGATCGTGCCGTACGCCTGGGGCACACCACCCCGGCCGACCTCTTCGCCCAGGTCGACGTGGCCGTCTTCCCGAGTCGCTGGCCCGAGTCCTTCGGCCTGGTCGTCGCCGAGGCGATGGCGGCGGGCGTGCCCTTCATCATCTCCGATGCCGGCGCGCTGCCCGAGGTCGCCGGTCCGGAGCACCCGTGGGTGGCGCGGGCTGGCGACGCCGACCACCTCGCCGACGTGATCGCCCGACTCGCCGCCACCGACGCGGCAGAGCGAGACCGCGTCACCGAACGCGCTCGGGCCCGTTGGGTCAGTGAGTACTCGCCGGCCGCAGGTCGGGACCGGGTGCGCCGACTGCTGGAGGAGGTGGTGTCATGACCACGCCCATGACCTCACCACGCACGACGCCGACGCCCAGGACCCCGGTCGCCCTCGCGCACGACTACCTCACCCAGCGCGGTGGTGCGGAGCGGGTCGTGCTCACCCTGCTGAAGGCGTTCCCGGGTGCGCCGCTGCACACGACGCTCTACGACCGGCGCAGCACCTATCCCGAGTTCCGCGACGCCAACGTCATCACCCACCCCATCAACCGGATCTCGCAGTTCCGGCGAGACCACCGGCTCGCCCTGCCGGCCCTCGCACGCGTGTCGTCGGGCGTGGCCATCGACGCCGACGTCACCATCGCCTCCAGCAGCGGCTGGGCGCACGGCTTCACGGCGACCGGCCACAAGATCGTCTACTGCCACAACCCGGCACGGTGGCTCTACCAGACCAACGAGTACCTCGGCGGGTCTGCCTGGCGGCACCCGCTCGGGCCGCCGCTGATGGCCATGCGCCCGAGCCTGCGCCGGTGGGACGCCCGGCAGGCCGCAACGGTGGACGTCTATCTCGCCAACAGTCGTGTCGTGCAGCGCCGCATCGCCGAGACCTACGGCCGCACCGCCGAGCTGCTTCCGCCGCCCCACGGCATGGACCCGACCGCGGCCCAGGAGCCGATCGAGGAGCTCGCCGACTTCGATCCGGGCTACGCGCTGGTCGTGTCACGGCTGATGCCCTACAAGAACGTCGACGCTGTGATCGACGCCGTACGCCGCACCGGGCGACCGCTCGTCGTCATCGGCCACGGCCCCGAGGCCGCCCGGCTCAAGACCCGGCTGCCGACGCACGTGCGGCTCCTGTCCGGACTCAGCGACGCCCAGCTGCGCTGGGCCTACGCCCATGCCGGGGTGCTCGTCGCGGCCAGCCACGAGGACTTCGGTCTCACTCCGCTCGAGGCGGCCGCCTTCGGCGTACCCACCGTCGCACTGCGGTCCGGCGGCTACCTCGACACCATCGTGGAGGGTGAGACCGGATTGTTCTTCGAGCACCCTCGAGCGGCCGAGATCGCGGAGGCCATCGCCGCCGCCGACACCCACCCCTGGGACCGCTCACGCATCGTGGCCCGCGCCGACGACTTCGGCGAGCGCCACTTCATCGAGCGGATCAGGCGAATAGCCCACGACGTGAGCCTGCGGGCCTAACATGGTGACCATGCCTCGGGGGCGTGAAGGGAGTTCGATGGCGCAGACCGTGCCACGCACGGAGGCGACGGCATCGAGCTGGATCTCGCGAACGGGCCTGCCGTGGTTCGTCGCGACGGCCGACCTCCTGATGATCGTGGTCGCGGCCGTACTGGCCATCCGTTTCCGGGTCTCCCTGTCGCTGTTCACCTCGGCCAGCGACCTCCTGGAGAACACCACGGCCGCCGCGGGCTTCCTCGTGGTCGCCTGGCTGCTGGTCCTGATCACGTTCGGGGCCTACGACCGCGACCTCTTCGGCGCCGGCACCGAGGAGTTCCGGCTCGTCGTCAACGGCTCCCTGGTCACCGCCGCGCTGGTCGGCGTCTGCGCGTTCCTCCTCAAGTTCCCCCTCTCGCGGGCCTTCTTCGTGCTGTTGTTCGCGTTGGGCGTCCCTCTGCTGCTCGTGGGACGCGTGTTCTGCCGACGGATCGTGCAACGCCTGAGGGTGCGCGGCATGCTCAACCAGCGCGTCATCCTGATCGGGACACCCGGCTACATCAGCGAGATCTATGCCGTCCTGCGCCGCGAGCCCTGGCTCGGCTTCCACGTGATCGGCTGCCTGGTCCCGCCCGACTACGCCGGCATGGTCGAGACCTCCAGCGGGATCCCGGTGCTCGGCCTCACCGACTCCGTGCGTGAAGCCGTGGACACCTTCGATGCCGACATCGTGTTCTTCGCCGGCGGCGCCGTGAGCTCGTCGACCGAGCTGCGCAGGCTCGCCTGGGAGCTCGAGGACCACAGCCGGGTGCAGATCATCGTCGCCCCCAACGTCACGGACGTCTCCAGCGAGCGGGTGCGGATACGCCCCGTGGCCGGCCTGCCGCTGATGCACCTGGGCCGTCCGCGGTCGCAGGCCGCCACCAACAGTGCCAAGCGCATCTTCGACCTGCTCGGCGCGTCGACCGTCCTCGTCCTGGCCGGGCCGACCCTGCTGCTCCTGATGGCCTGGATCCGCTTGAGCGACCCCGGACCGGCCATCTTCCGACAGGAGCGGGTCGGACGGGAGGGCACGGTCTTCTCCTGCCTCAAGCTCCGCTCGATGGTGGTCAATGCCGATGACCTGCAACCGGAAGCCGCCGAGGGGCACGTGCTCTTCAAGGACCAGCGGGACCCCCGAGTCACCCGGCCGGGACGACTGATCCGGCGCTTCTCCCTCGACGAGCTGCCCCAACTGTGGAACGTCATCCGCGGGGACATGAGCCTGGTCGGCCCGCGCCCGCCGCTGCCCCAGGAAGTGGCACGCTACGAGGACGACATGCTGCGTCGACTCAACGTGCTCCCCGGGATGACCGGTCTGTGGCAGGTCTCCGGCCGGTCCGACCTGTCGTGGGAGGACACGGTGCGGCTGGACCTCTACTACGTGGACAACTGGTCGATGGTGCAGGACCTCTCGATCCTGGCCCGGACCGTGACCGCCGTGCTCGGCTCACGCGGTGCCTACTGAGGGCCTACTGAGGCCTGCGGCGGTTCCCTGAGCGACCAGCGGTCACTCGTCCGACTTGCGCCGACCCTTGCCGGCCGTCGAGTAGGCGTCCGCCGAAGCCTTCTCGGCCTGGTAGCCGTACCCGCCGTAGCCGTACCCGCCGCCGTACGCGATGGCGCCCGCGCCCCGCAGCGGAGCCTTGTTGAGGACGACGCCGAGCATGCGGCTGCCGACTTGGTCAAGGATCCGCCGGCAGTGCTCGCTCTGCTCGATGTGGGTCTGGCCGGTCGCCTGCACCAGGAGCGCGCCGTCGCAGAAGGCCGACAACAGCCCCGCGTCGGTCACCGGCAGCAGTGGCGGGGCGTCCAGGAGCACCAGGTAGGTCTGGGATAGCTCCTCGATGAGCTGGCTCATCCGCAGTGAGCCGAGCAGCTCGCTCGGGTTGGGAGGGATGCGGCCCGCGGGCAGCAGGGTGAGGTTCGAGATGCCGGAGTCGACCATCGCCTCGCTGACCTGGAGGTCGCCCGCCAGGACCTGCGTGAGGCCGATCTCGCCGTCGATGTCGAAGGTGCTGGCGATCATCGGCCGCCGGAGGACTGCGTCGATATGCACTACTCGCTCACCGGCAAGCTCCACAAGTCGTGCGAGGTTGGCCGAGACCGTCTACTTGCCATCCCCGGCGAGAGCGCTCGTGATCACGATGCGGCGCGGCGCGTTGTCGACGTCGAGGAAGCGGAGGTTGGTGCGCAGCTGTCGGAACGCCTCGGCGGCCTGGCCGAGGTCGCCGCGGACCCCGCGGTGACTGCGGGCGAGCGAGTCGACCTTGGGGATGATCCCGATCACCGAGGAGCCGGTCGCCGCCTCGACGTCCTTCACCGACCGGATGCGGCGATCGAGCATCCGCCTCGCGATCAGGAGGAGATAGGCGAGCACCAGTCCGGCGCCCGCCCCCGTCATGGCGGCCTTGCGGTAGTCGGGCGTGAAGGGAGCGCCCGGGAGCTGCGCCTGCTCGAGCGGGACCACGTGCACCAGGCTCTCCCGCTTGTCACCCGCGGGGCGCCCGGTGTTCTCGATCTCCTCGGCCTCCTCGGCCACCGCCTCGACCACGGTGTTGGCGAGGTCGCGGGCCTCCTCGGGGGTGGTGCCGATCGCCTGGACCGTCAGCAGGTTGACATCGGTGTCCACCGATGCCGAGAACCTGCCCGCGATCGCCGACGGGTCGATGTCGAGTCCCAGTTTCTCCACGACGCGCTCGGCGACCGGGGTGGTGCCCACGAGGACGACGTACAGGGCTGCCTTGTCCGAGGCGAGCGACTGGTTGCTGATCTCCTCGCCCGCCGAGCTGGAGAAGCCGACCTTGACGATGCCCGAGGAGCCCGCGGAGTAGAGGACCGGCTCCCGCGAGGTCTTCGCGACCATGACCCCGACGCCGAGTGCGGTGATGAGGATCAGGAACCAGGCGTACGCGCGAGTCATCCGGACGAACTCGGCAAACGTCATGCGGCGGAGTCTAGGTGAGGTGCTGGCACCATTGGGGCATGACTGACAGATCCCACGACTCGGTCGCAGCCGCGCCCGCGCCTGCCGTCAGCATCCCGATCGCAGCCCGGGTCCATCTCGCGCACGCGGTGGTTCAGCACCTCGCCGAGCGGGCCGGCGTGGACCTCCTGCACATCAAGGGGCCCGCACTGCTGCCTGACCTGCGGCCACCGTCACGCCGCTCGACCGACGTCGACGTGCTCGTCAGACCGAGCCATCTGCACCGCCTGATCGGCGCCCTCGAGGCGGTCGGCTGGAGCAAGCGCACCGACTTCGCCACCGGCTCGGTGTTCGCGCACGCGGCCAACTGGTGGCACGACGACTGGGGCTGGGTCGACGTGCACCTGCACTGGCCGGGCGTCCGCCTGGAGCCCGAGGTCGCCTACGACCTGTGGTCGGTCGACGCCGGACTCCAGCCGATCGCGCACGTGCCCTGCCCCGTCCCGGGACGCACCGCCCAGCTGCTGGTGCTCGTCCTCCACTCCGCACGCTCCACCGACCGTGCCGACGTGGACTACGCCTGGTCGCGGGCAGACGATGAGCAGCGCAGCGCCACCCGCCAGTTGGCTCGCGCCCTGGACGCGGAGGTCGCTCTGGCGGCCGCGCTCGGCGAGCTGGAGCAGTTCCGGCACGATCCTTCCTATGCCCTGTGGAAGCACCTCTCCGAGGGGGGCGAGTCGCGTGTCGCTGAGTGGAAGGCACGGTTGCGCGCCACCCCCGGCACTCGTGCGCGAGCGCGGCTGGTCGCCCAGTCGGTCCGGGTGAACCGCGACCACCTCGGCCTCGAGCTGGGCCGTCCTCCGACCAGGAACGAGATGCGGCAGCGTCAGCGGCTACGCCTGCAACGGGCGTGGGCAGAGGTCAGGGCCTTGCTGCGGGGTGATCGCGCATGACGGTCTACGCGATCGCCGACGACATCGCCTGGGTGAGCCGCGAGGACCTCGACAGCGGGGACCAGCCCGTGGCGTACGTCGCCTCGCTGCCGCACGGACCCCCGATCGTGCTGGAGGGCCCCGCCTGCCTGGTGTGGCTGCTCCTCGCCGACGGCGGCAGCGTGGAGGACATCGCCCGTGGCGCGGCCGAGCTCGCCGGCCTGACAACGGCCGAGGTGATCGACGACGTCGAGGTCCTCCTCAGCGAACTGGTCGAGGTCGGGGTCGCGCGAACGCTCTGACGCTCAGC
>NZ_JANPEO010000471.1:0-16222 GCF_031422975.1 Nocardioides sp.
CCCGACGAGGACGCCCTCGCCCGCGCGGCCAAGCTCGTCGTGGACGCGCGGCGCCCGGTCATCATCGTCGGGCACGGCGCTCGGGGGGCCGAGGCCGAGGTCGTCGGGCTCGCCGAGAGCCTGCATGCCCCCGTGCTCACGACCTTCAAGGCGAAGGGGCTGGTGCCCGACACCCATCCGCTGGGGGCCGGTGTGCTGGGCCGCAGCGGAACCCCCGTGGCCAGCTGGTTGATGAACGAGTCCGACCTGCTGGTCGTCATCGGCGCGTCGTTCTCGAACCACACCGGCATCGCGCCGTACAAGCCGATCGTCCAGATCGACGACAGCCCCGCCTCCATCGGCCGGTTCGACGCGGTCACGGCCGACGTGCTCGGCGACGCCGCGATCGTGGTCGCCGCACTGACGAGGGCGGTCGCTGCCGCCGACCCTGAGGACCAGCGCCCCGACGTCGCGGAGCGATGGGCGATCTGGCGGGCGGAGAAGGCCCGGCGTGCCGCCGACGACCGGGGTGCCGGGGTCTCGGCCGCCGCCGTCTTCGCGGCGCTGTCCGACCACCTGCCTGCGGACGCCGTCGTGACCGTCGACGTCGGCAACCACGCCTACTCGCTGGGTCGCTACCTGGAGTCGAAGGGGCAGCCGGTGCTGATGTCGGGCTACCTCGGCTCCATCGGCTTCGGCTACCCGGCGGCGATCGGTGCCTGGGCCGCCGACCCGGACCGGCCCGTCGTGGCAGTGACCGGCGACGGCGGCTTCGGGCAGTACGCCACCGAGCTCACCACGGCGGTGAAGTACGGCATCGGCATCAAGCACGTGCTGCTCAACAACAACTCCCTCGGCAAGATCAGCAAGGAGCAGCTCGCGGCCGACTATCCGGTCTGGCACACCTCCCTGCACAACCCCGACTGGGCCGCCTACGCCGAGCTGTGCGGCGCCACCGGGATCAAGGTCACCCGCCGCGACCAGCTCGACCAGGCGATGAGGACCCTCTTCGCGACCACCGGACCGGCGCTGCTCTGCGTCGAGCAGGACGCCGAGCTCCTCTGAGCGACCCGCGCATCGACTTCCCGCACACCACCACCCATGAAGGAGACTCCCGTGACCGAGCCGACAGCCGCCGCCACGCACACCAGTTACGACGACCTCACGGCGTTGTTCATCAACTGCACATTGAAGAAGTCACCCGAGCCGAGCCACACGCAGGGCCTGGTCGACATCAGCCGGCACATCATGCAGGCGCACGGCGTGCACGTCGACGTGGTCCGGGCCATCGACCACGACATCGCCACCGGGGTCTGGCCCGACATGACGGAGCACGGCTGGGACACCGACGAGTGGCCCGCGATCTTCGAGAAGGTCAAGGCCGCCGACATCCTGGTCCTCGCCGGACCGATCTGGTTGGGCGACAACAGCTCGATCATGAAGCAGGTCCACGAACGCCTCTACGGAGGTTCGCACCTGCTCAACGACCGGGGTCAGTACCTCTACTACGGGCGGGTCGGCGGCTGCCTGATCACCGGGAACGAGGACGGCGTCAAGCACTGCGCCCAGAACGTGCTCTACACGCTGCAACACATCGGTTACACGATCCCACCCCAGGCCGACGCCGGCTGGATCGGGGAGGCAGGACCCGGCCCGTCGTACCTCGACCCGGGATCCGGCGGACCCGAGAACGACTTCACCAACCGCAACACCACCTTCATGACGTGGAACCTGATGCACCTGGCTCGTCTGCTCAAGGACGTCGGCGGGGTCCCCGCCCACGGCAACCAGCGCGCCGAATGGGACGCCGGGTGCCGCTTCGACTTCGAGAACCCGGAGTACCGATGACGCGCGCTACGCTCCGGGAGTGGTCACGTCGAGCACCGACGACGCGATCGTGGCGGGTGTTCGCTCCGGTGACGAAGCCGTCTTCGCGCAACTGCTGAACGACTGGTCACGATCGATGCTGCTGCTCGCCCGCACCTTCGTCTCCACCGACGCCTCCGCCGAGGAGGTCGTCCAGGACACGTGGCTCGCCGTCATCGGGGGGATCGACCGGTTCGAGGGCCGGTCCTCGCTGCGCACCTGGGTCTACCGGGTCCTGGTCAACACCGCGAAGAAGCGCGGGCTGCGCGAGAGCCGCACCGTGCCGTGGAGCAGCCTGGCCACCGCGGACGAGTTCCCCGGCCCGACGCTCGAGTCCGCTCTGTTCCGCGACGCCACCGATCGCTACCCGGGTCACTGGCGGTCGTTTCCTGCGCAGTGGCGTTCCCCGGAGGCCATGGTGCTCGACGGCGAGGTCCGCACCCAGGTCCGCACCGCCATCGACGCCCTTCCCGAGCGGCAGCGGATCGTGATCACGCTGCGCGACATGATGGGGCACAGCTCCGACGAGGTCTGCGAGATGCTCCAGGTCACGGGTGCCAACCAGCGGGTGCTCCTGCACCGGGCTCGCGCGGCGGTGCGCACCCACCTGGCGCCGTACCTGACGGACGGCTCCAGCGCCGAGGCCGACGGGGTGGCCTGAGATGGCCGACCTCACCTGCCAGGAGTTCGTCGAGCTCGTCACCGACTACCTGGAGGGTGCCCTCGACGAGGACACGACCACACGCTTCGAGCAGCACCTGGCGAGCTGCCCGGGCTGTGAGACCTACCTCAACCAGATGAAGGAGACCGCGTCGCGACTGGGGGAGATCCCGACCGAGACGCTCTCCGAGGAGATGCAGTCGAGGCTGCTCGCCGCGTTCCGCGACTTCCACCGCTGATCGCCCCGGCCGGCGCCTCACACCGGACCTGACCCCAGGAGATCCCTGATGCCCGACGTCGAGTTCACCAACCTGCTGGCGGTCACCGTGATCGCCCTGCTCGCCCCGCTGCTGCTCGGCCTGGCACCCGCTCTGCGGTTCCCGGCAGTCGTGCTGGAGATCATCGCCGGCGTCGTCGTCGGCCCCGAGGCCCTGGGCTGGGTCGAGGTGGACCTCCCGGTCTCGATCGTGGCCCTGCTCGGCCTCGCGTTCCTGCTCTTCCTGGCCGGACTGGAGATCGACCTCCATCAGCTGCGAGGACAGGTCCTGCGGCTCGCACTGCTCGGGTATGTCGCGACCGTGCTTCTCGGCCTCGCCGTCGGAGTGGGTCTGCGCGCCGTCGGGTGGGTCGACAGTCCAGGCCTGATCGCCATCACGCTCTCGGCGACCTCGCTGGGGCTTGTCGTCCCGGTGCTCAAGGACGCCGGCCAGCTCGAAACCAGACTCGGCCAGACCACCGTCGCCGCGGCTTCGGTCGCCGACTTCGCTGCGATCGTGCTGCTGTCGCTGCTCTTCTCCGGCTCGGATGCCAGCACTGGGAGCCGGCTGGTGCTCCTGATGAGCTTCGCGGTGCTGGTCGCGACGACTGCGGTCCTGGTCTCCTACGTGGCCAGGTCCCGGCGACTCGACATGACGCTGATCCGGTTGCAGGACACCACCGCGCAGATCCGGGTGCGGGCGGCCGTCGTCCTCCTGGTCGCCTTCGTGGCGCTGGCCGAGCGGTTCGGCCTGGAGAGCATCCTGGGCGCGTTCATGGCCGGCGCGGTGGTCGGCCTTCTCGACAAGGATTCCCAGTCGCACCCCAACTTCCGGGTCAAGCTGGAGGCCATCGGCTATGGCTTCCTGGTCCCGGTGTTCTTCGTCACCAGTGGACTGCGCCTCGACCTGGGCGGCCTGGTCGAGAACCCGGCCGCCCTCACCCGGGTGCCCGTCTTCGCCCTCGCGCTGCTCGTCGTCCGTGGGCTGCCCGCGCTGCTGTTCGGCCGGATCTTCGGCCGTCGCGCGGTGCTCGCCGCCGGCCTGCTCCAGGCAACCTCGTTGCCGTTCATCGTCACCGCAACCCAGATCGGTGTCTTGACCGGGCTCATGAGCGGCGTCACTGCCGCGGCGATGATCTGCGCCGGACTCCTGTCGGTGGTGCTGTTCCCCGTTGCTGCCCTCGCTCTGCTCCGCACCGCCCCCCGGGAACGACAGTCGCACGAGGCTGCTCCGCATGAGCGATAGCCGACGGGTGTTACGAGTCCCTTACCTACTCCTCACATGCCTAGGCAACTACGCCACACGTCCCTACCGTCTTCAGTGAACGCTTCCGACGCTCTCGCCCGCGGCGCCCCCATCGGGGATACGCGTTCGGGTGGGCGTCCCAGGACCTGGAAGGAACCCACGATGCGTCTCCGCCCCTTACTCGCCGCCACCGCCACTGCTGCCCTTGCCCTGCCTGCCTCGACCGTCGGCCTCGTCGCCCACCCCGCCTCGGCGGACCGAGCCGGGACCTTCGTACCCGGCGCACAACTCAATCCCGACCACACCGTGACCCTGCCGTTGCACCGGGGCCGGTCCGGAAACCAGACCGTGTGGTTCATCACCACCGAGGCATCTGACTCCAACCACGCACAAGCGTGGGGGACCTCGGTCAGCGCCAAGTTGTCGAACGCACGCCGGACCGCCGCGGTGCAGAAGGTCAGCATCGACCCGGACGGCACTGTCGTGTTCCCGGCCACGGTCGACTTCTCACCGGACCGCGTGATCGTCCCAGGTCCGACGGGCTTCCCGCCGGCGGCCGCCGCGCCCGGTGCGGTGGGGAATCTCGGATACTCGCCCCTGATCCAGCTACCCGACGGTGCCGTGGTGAACGCACCGCACATTGCCAACGACACCGGCGCCGCGGACAAGGCCGTCGCCCTTGACCGGCAGGCGATGACAGTCCGCTACCTGCTCACCGACGGCTTCGCGCGCGGCAACCAGGTCGTCTACATCTCGACCGAGGCATCCGACCCCGGGGCCGCCGCCATCGAGGGCGTCACCTACGCCCCGAACCTGAATGCGGCGCCCTTCGCGGGCGGAGACGGCACCGACTCGGCGAGAGCCAGCCTGGCCGCGATCACCAACGGCCAGACGGGCCGCGCCGACCCCCAACGCCAGGGGCTGAACTCCGCCCTGCTGGGGGAGGGCGACCCCCTCAACGTGCTGGCCTGGCTGCCGCAGCAGGGTCGGTACAGCCCGCTGTGGGACGTGCACCTCACCCAATGGGCTCCGGGTCAGCGGCCCACTCGACAGACGGAGTTCGCGCACATCGAGGACCTCGCTGATTCCGGCAGGGTGATCGGGTTCCCCGACGGTCCGTGGGGGCCCAGCGGGTTTGTCGTCAACTGCCCCATCATCGCCCGACTCTGACGCTGGTGTCCTCGTCGCCGGTGCACGCTCGGGCGGCATCGACTGGTGGACGGCTCTGCGCGAGCGGGCTCGGCCGATGCGTCAGTGATCGCTGCGCCGATGCGCCGCCAGGACGTCGAGACCGAAGTCGTTGGTGGGGTCTCGCCAGACCGAGTGCCCGTGGTTGGCGCCGCGCTGCGTGATGTCCCACTCGGCCAGGAAGCCGGGTCCCTGCAGCCGGTAGTAGTGCGGTTCCCGGGGGACGATCGAGCCGGCCCAGGCCAGGTGGATCTCGTCGAGAGGGAGGTCGGGCGCCAGCGTCGAGGGGACACGGTCCGTGTACGTCGACACCAGGGAGCCGAGCAGCTCGCGCTGCGACGTCGTCATCTCGGCACCGGTCAGGCCCCTCGGCACGTCTGTCATCGCCAGGTGGGCGTGGTCGTCGTCGGTCAGCCCCGCGGCGGCCTCGGCTGCCTCGCTCACGGTGGTGAGCCGAGCGGCGAGCTCCGGATCGGCGAAGTGTCCTCGCCACACGTCCGGGAGGCGGAGCATCCGGTCACCTGCTGCGATGCGGGTCCGGTTCCCGCCGACTATGTCAGTCGGGGCCCGGTCCAGCAGCAGGGCGCGCTGCCGCTGGTCGCCGTCAAGAGAGCCGACCAGCTGTTGGGCCAGGTCCTCGACCGCGGCGAGTGGCCGGATCGTCGCCCCTCCGAGCGCCGGAGCGCCGGCGGGGTCGACTCCGAGGAAGCACGGGGTCACTGCTCGGACCTCACCATCGATGAGCAGGTAGTTGAGCGAGATGTGGTGCCCGCCGAAGCGCCAGGCCCAGGTCCGGTCGAGCGACGGGTCGCCGAAGACGCGCAGGTAGTACAGGCCGGGATCACGTGCCCGTTCGCGCCCCCAGGACTGGCCGAAGTCCTCGACGAGGTCCAGCACGTTCTCCCAGCCCATGATGGTCGCGACAGTCACGTAGCCGGCAGTGGACAAGCCGGTCGAGAGCAGCCGCATGGCGAGCCGCTGCTGGGCCGGCCGTTGGGCGCCCAGGGGCAGGCCTCCGTGGTCCGTCGGCGTGTAGAACCACCGGACGCGCTCGGCCTCGGCCACGCCGTCACCCGGGGATGCCCACCACCCCGCGGCGCGCTGGTCCGCCGACAGCGCCTCCACCCACGCGGTCGCGGCGGCGCCCATGCGCTCGGCGATCACCGCTGGTGATCCACTGACCTCAGACATGAGCACTCCGATCCTCGTGGTGGCTCATCGCCGGTCGTCCGGGCCGACCACTTGGCGGATGGCAGCGCGCAGCAGGACCGGGTCGTGCAGCGGCGTCATCTGGGCGATCAGGGTCAACGCGGCCCGCGAGAGATGCAGGGCCAACAGCGCCGCGGCGCCCCGGGAGTCCGCGTCACGGCACAGCTGCGCCAGCACCGCGTGCTCGGCGGCGCCCTGTGGAAAGCCGTGTGCGTCCTCGGCGTACGCGCGGCGGTAGCGCTGCGTGTGCGCAGCCCACTCGGTGGCCGAACCGAGCATCCTGGACCCGCTGTGCGCGAGCAGCAGCATGTGGAAGCTCTGGTGGACCTCGTCCCAGGTGTCGAAGTCGAAGGTGCCCTGGTCGGTGTGCCTGAGCAGCTCGGCGAGCTCGTCCAACTCGTCCAGCTGTGGCCTGGTGAACAGGGGCACGCTGACCGACAGCGCGATGGACTCGTTGAGCACCCGCAGCGTGTACAGATGCTCCAGCTCCTCGACGGACAGGCCGGTGACCCGGGCGCGGTGGTTGAGCCGGGCTTCGATCAGGCCGTCTCGCTCCAGCAGGCGGAACGCCTCTCGGATCGGTCCGCGGCTGACGCCGAACCGGGCAGCGATCTGGGCCTGGCTGATCTCCGAGCCCGGGGCCAGATGACCTCGCAGGATCTCGGCGCGCAGGTGCTCGCGGATCACCGGCGCGTAGTCGCGCCCGCCCCGGCGTACCGCCTCGGGTGCCTCCGGTGCCGTCGCGCTCGTCGCGATGATCGCTCCCCTCCGTCTCTAGCGACCCGGGCCGTAGAGCCCGAAGACCAGCCTCGGGTCACCCGGTTGGAAGTCGCCCCTGCACTGGGAACTGTCTCCGATGGCGCGGGTCCTCGCCAGCAGGCTCGCCCCCAGAGCCAGCTGTCGCCGCTCCCACCTCGCCACCGCGACATCGACGTCGCCGTCGGCGCGGACCAGCTCCTCGGCCAGCACCCAGCCGTCCTCGGCCGCCTTGGCGGTGCCCGCGGCGGCGTGCGGCCGCACGCCGAACGCGGCGTCCCCGACCAGGCACGCCCTGCCGCGGGCCATACCGGTCACCGCGACGTCGTACACGGCCTGGACGAAGGGCTCGGGGACGGACGTCACCACCTCCGCGATCGGCGGCGCCAGCAGCTGGGCGGCGACCTCTCGCATCTCATCGATCTGCTCCTGGCGCGGGTGGTTCGGCGGCAGCGAGACGGTCCGGCGCACCCCGTGGCGGTCCGTCAGGAATGCCGGGAGGTCGGGCTCGGGCACGTTGCGGTACCAGACCATGTTGAGGAGGCGGCGTCCCGGCTCGAGGTTCCCGTCAGGACCCGGGATCGGGTACACCAGGATGTGGCTGTGCGGCAGCACCTGATAGGTGAGGGCATCGTGCAGTGCTTCGTACGTCGCCGGGCTGAGGTCGGCCTCGGGGACGGTGCCGCGCCAACCGACATATCCGGCGTAGCTCGGCGCCGCCTCGGGGAACATGCGCTGGCGTGAGGCGGAGCCGATGCCGTCGGCGCACACGAGCAGGTCCGCGTCGCGGACCTCACCGTTGGTGAAGTCGAGCCGGACGTGGCGGTCCGCGGAGGTGAACGAGGTCAGCTCCCAGCCCTGCTGGTAGCACTCATCGGCAAGCGCGTTGCGCAGGACGCGGTAGATGGTGTTCCACGCCGAGAACCGATACGAACGCGGCTCGGTGTGGGCGATCGAGCCGTCGGAGTGGAGGAATCGCACCCAGCCTGTCTCGGTGCTGATCTGCTCGGGTGGGACGGCCAACCGCTCGACCGCGTACCGGAGGGTCTGGGCCAGGACGGCGATCCCGGCGCCGCGGGCCTCCAGGGGGATCGGCGAGCGCTCGTACACGTGGACCCGGCACCCGGCGTCGCGCAGGAGGAGGGCCGTGGTCAGACCTCCGAGTGAACCGCCGACGACCGCGACGGACGGCATGCTCACCGCGGGCTCACCACCGGGTCATCGTCCGGTCGAACCGTGCGCAGGTCAGGGTCGCCCGAACGTGGCGATCGAGTCGACCTTCAACTCGAAGAGCACCCGACGCTCGTCGAACGACGGGTCCCGCAGCGCGTACACATCACCGCCGGTGTACTTGTGGAAGATCCGGTTGAGCTGGTCGGTCACCCGCTTCCCCTCGACCGGGTCGTCCTCGGAGACCTCGCGCGAGACCGTCGCCTTGATGCTCACCCAGTGGTAGGCGTTGGCGGGGTTCATCAGCAGGAACGTCGCCTGGGGGCTGGCGCGCAGCCACTCCACCTTCTTGCGGTGGGTCGCCAGGTTGAGGAGCACGGTGTCTGCCTCGTAGTCGAACCAGACGGGCGTGAGGTTGGCACGCCCCGACGGGCTGATCACCGCGACGACCGCGGTGACCGGCTCGTCCAGGAGCGGCTTGTAGATCGGGTCGAGGTTGTCGAGCGACTGGACCGCCTCGTGGTCGCCGACCGTGAACTGTCCGGCCTGGGTGCCTTCGGCGACATCGAGGAACTTCGCGACGGGGATGGACATGGCCTGCTCCTGCTCATTGACCGGCGGGGGAGTGTTGACACTTCTGCCAGAATAGTGACCCACATCACGTCGCGTCCAGCCTGTCTTGGCTGGATCTGCCCCATCCCGTCGGCGGCGGAGGAACCCGAAGTGTCATCAGCTGAGGGACTGGAGCTGGGTGCCGAGAGCGACCTGTCCCTGCTCCAGGCCGTCCGAGCTGCCTTGACCGACGCGATGGACGAGGACGACCGGGTGGTCCTTCTCGGCCAGGACGTCGGCCGGCTCGGCGGGGTGTTCCGGGCCACCGAGGGCCTGGACGCCCGGTTTCCCGGCCGGGTCTTCGACACCCCTCTCGCCGAGGCGGGCATCGTGGGCGCCTCGGTCGGGCTGGCCATCGGCGGTCTGGTGCCGGTGGCCGAGATCCAGTTCCTCGGCTTCCTGCACCAGGCCTTCCACCAGGTGACGCAGCAGCTGGCCAGGTACCGGTTCCGCTCGCGCGGTCGCTTCCACCTCCCGGTGACGATCCGCGCGCCGTACGGCGGCGGGCTGCGGATGCCGGAGTTCCATGCGGACTCCCTCGAGGCGCAGCTCGCGAACACCCCGGGACTGAAGGTCTTCGCCCCGGCCTTCCCCGACGACGCCTACGCCCTGCTCCGGGCCGCCGTGCGCGACCCCGACCCGGTGGTGTTCTTGGAGCCCCAGCGGCTCTACCGCTCGGTGCGAGGCGCCGTCGTGCCCGGCGCGGTCGCCGAGGCGAGCATCGGCGTTCGGCTGCGACGCGACGGTGACGACCTCCTGCTCGTGGGCTGGGGGCCGACGGTCCACACCTGCCTGAGGGCTGCACACGAGCTGGAGGCGCGCCATGGCGTGCGGTCCGCTGTGCTGGACCTGCGCGTGCTGAGCCCGATCGACCACGACGGCCTCTGCGAGGCGGCCGCATCGCGGCGACGCGTGGTCGTCGTCCACGAGGGCGTGCGATCGGCCGGTCTCGGTGCGGAGATCGTGGCGACCCTCCAGGAGGCCCTGGCCGACACCATCTCGCTGCCGATCCTGCGGGTGACTGCCCCGGACTCGCCCTACCCGCCGGGGCGCCTCGAGGACGACTTCCTTCCGACGTCGGAGCAGGTCGTGGTGGCCGCGCTGAAGGTGGTGGGCAGGGCGTGACGCACGACTGGGTGCCGGGCCGGGCGGCTGGCGACGACTCCGATCTCCTCCAGATCCTCGGCCCGGACGGGCAGGTCACTCGTCGTGACCTGCCCTGTCCTGGTGACGACGTGGTACGCGAGGCGCTGCGGTTGATGCTGTTGTCGCGAGCGCTCGACGAGAAGTGCATCAGGCTGCACCGGCAGGGCCGGCTCGGGCTGTACGCGCCCGTGCTCGGCCAGGAGGCCGCGGTCGTGGGCTCGCACCTGGCCATCGACCCGGCGGTGGACTGGCTGGTGCCGGCCTCGCGCGAGCAGCCGGCGATGCTGCGCCACGGCTGGCCGCTGGATCGGCTGTTCGCGTCGCTGCTCGGCCGCATCGAGGCGGCCCGCATCCCGGACGACGTTCGGATGCTTCCCCGCCAACAGGCGATCGCTACCCAGCTTCCGCACGCCGTGGGCATCGCGTGGGCCTCGTCGATCCGGCGCCGGGAGGGGGTGACCCTGGCGTACTGCGGCGACGGCGCCACCTCGGAAGGAGACTTCCACGAGGCCTGCAACCTCGCGGGCGTGATGGGTGTCGCGTTGGTGCTGGTGATCATCAACAACCAGTACGCGATCTCGACGCCCGTCTCGAAGCAGACCCGTGCGCCACGCCTCGCCGACCGCGCTCGCGGCTACGGATTCCCGGGCGTGGCCGTCGACGGGAACGATCTGTTCGCGGTGTACGAGGCCACCCGGCAGGCCGTGGAGCGCGCCCGCACCGGTCAGGGACCCACCATGATCGAGGCGGTGACCTATCGAATCGGCTTCCACAACACCTCCGACAACTCGTCGTTGTACCGCGAGCCGGGGGAGGTGGCCGAAGCCCGCCAGCGTGACCCCGTGGCCAGACTGACGACCTACGCCGTCACTGCCGGTCTCGTGGACCGGGACACGCTCGACGCCCAGGAGAACGAGGTGCGGGCCGAGGTTGACGCCGCGTTCGAACGAGCGTCGTCCTACCCCGCGCCAGGGCCCGAGGAGGCATTCCGGCACGTCTTCGCCGACTGAGCGGATCGCGGCGCGCTGCGGAGCGGTCGAACAGAACTCAGGCGGTCTCCCACAGTCCGATCAGGTTGCCCTCGGTGTCGGTGAAGTAGCCGGTGAAACCCATGTCACCCACGGACATCCGTTCCGTGACGGTCTTCCCGCCGGCCTCCTCGACCTTGCGCAACGCCTCATCGACGCTCGGCACGTCGATCACGAGGTTGGGTGCCTTGCCCGGGAACTCGGGGCTGCGCTCGAACATGCCCCCGTTGATGAAACCTGGTTCGCTCGGACCCTGCTCCGGGTCGCTCGGACCGGTCATCACCATGGTGTAGCTCATCTCGGGCATGGGGATCATCTGCCAACCGAACATCTCCTCGTAGAACTTCCGGGCACGGTCACCGTCGTCGAACGGAATCTCGAAGTGCACCACCTTGCCGGACATGTCGCCTCCCTGGTGAATGGTGTGGATGCTCCAGTCAACTGCGGCTCGCAGGACCCGGTCAATGGGCTGGCTCCGAGGCGGTCGGGTCGCTCACCATCCCCCGGACCGGCGGTCGGCTCATCGTGCTCGAACGCGTCCCGCATCCGCAGGTCCCGGGAGGGATCGCTGGGGGTGCAGCACGACTCCAACCGGACCCGCCCCGACACGGCGCCGAGCACCAGTGCCACGAGCGACAGCACGATCAGACTGCCGATGACGATCTCCATGTGCGTCCCTTTCGTTCGTCACGGTGCGGGCACGGCGCATCCGGGGTCATGGCCGGTAGTTCAACGCGATCATCATGCCTGCTTCGGCGTGATAGATGTTGTGGCAGTGCGTCATCCACGCACCGGGGTTGTCGGCCTGCAGGTCCACCGCCAGCGAGGACATCGGCTTGACCAGCACCGTGTCCTTCCTGAGCCCACTGGGCAGCGCGAAGGTGTGCCCGTGGACGTGCATCGGGTGGGTCATCCCGGTCATGTTCATCAGGTGAAGGCGCACCCGGTCACCCTCGTCGATGAGGAGGGGCTCGTTCTGACCGAAGGGCGCACCGTTGATGGCCCACCGGTAGGGCATCATCTGCCCGCTGAGATGCACCAGCTCGGTCGAGTCCGGCTCTCGGGCCGGAAGCCGTGAGGCCTCCGACGGCTGCAGGTCCGCTCCCTCGAGAACGGGACCGTCGAGCTCGGCGGGGCGAACCACGGGGTCCGGTGCGACGCCCGCGCCGGTGCGGATCAGAGCCATGGCCTGACCCTGCTTGCCGTACGGCGCCGCCACCAGCGGGAACACCCCGTCGGCGAGAGTGACCGTGGCGTCGTACCGCTCACCCATGCCGATGTAGAACGCCCCGGCGGCGCGGGGTTGGACCGCGAACCCGTCCGTGTGGGTGACCGTGAGGTCGTGGCCGCCCAGCGCGACGGTGAAGATGGTGTCGGAGCCGGCGTTGATGATGCGCAGCCTCACTCGCTGGCCCGGCTTGGCGTGGAGGACGTCGGGAGCTGTCGGAACCCGGCCGTTGATGAGGTAGTGGGGATAGTCCACGTCGCCGGCGTCACCGAAGGGCGGGGTGCCTCCCATCGACATGTGCCCCATGTCCATCCCGCCCATGGGACCCGAGCCGTCCCCGGCAGCCCCGGCCATCTCGGCCAGCACGTCGTCGGGTGTGCGCCCGGTGCCGTCGACCCAGTCGTCGAGGACCACCACCCACTCCAGGTCGTAGTCGCCCGGCTCCTGGGGGTCGTCGACGATCAGGGGGGCGTAGAGGCCGCGGTCGAGCTGGACTCCGACATGGGGGTGGTAGAAGTACGTGCCGGGATCCGGGGCGGTGAACTCATACAGGTAGGACGAGCCGGCGGGGATCGGATCCTGGGTGAGGCCGGGGACACCGTCGGCGACGTTGCGCAGCGCGATGCCGTGCCAGTGCACGGAGGTGTCTGTCGGGAGCTGGTTGTCCAGGCGGATCCGCACCAGGTCGCCGGCCGTGGCCCGGATCAGTGGTCCCGGTGCGGTGTCGCCGAAGGCCCAGGTGTCGACGGTGGTGCCGCCCAGGTCCAGCGATGTCGCCCTGGCAGTCAGCCGGTGCTCGACCACCCGTTGCCCCGCGAGAGGCTGCAGTCGCGCGGGGATGGCAAACCTCGAGGGTGCCGGCCCCGACGGGTTCGAGCACGCCGTCAAGGCGCCGGTTCCCACGACTGCCATCCCGCCGAGGAGCAGACTTCGGCGCGAGAGATCCTGCATCGTTGCCTCCCGATCGATGTCGGGTCGCTGACGGCCCGAGCACGACCACCAGCGTGGGCCGTTCGTCTCGACTTCTGATCCCTGTTCGGTGAAGATCCGACGAAGGTCGCACGCGGTCAGTCGTGAACGCGTGCGGGCCGACGCTCGGCCCGAGCCAGCCGGACGGTGAACGTCGCGCCGTGTCCGGATCCCTCGCTGTGCGCTGTAAGAGTGCCGCCGTGCGCTTCGACGAGGGCCTTGCTGATGCTCAGCCCGATGCCCGAGCCTCCGCGGTCGCGGTCTCGGGCAGTGTCGACCCGGTAGAACCGGTCGAAGACATGGCTCAGGTGCTCGGGCGCGATGCCTTCGCCCGAGTCGGCGACCACGAACTCGACCCAACGACCGTTGCGGCGGCAGCTCAACGTGACGCCGGCGTCGGTGGGTGCGTGTCGAAGGGCGTTGTCGAGCAGGTTGCCCAGGACCTGGCCGATCCGGTCGGGGTCTGCCAGCACGGGGTCGTTGCTGCCCAGGTGGGTGTCGAGGCGCACCCCCTTGGCGACGAATCGATCGCGGGCACCCTCGGCCGCGGCCGCGGCCAGGGTGTTCGCCGGGACCCGGTGGCGGTGGATGTCGAGAGTGCCCTCCTCGGCCTGGGAGACCGCCGCGATGTCTTCAGCAAGTCGGCCGAGCCTGCGGGTGCTGAGACGGATCACCCTGAGGGTGTCCTCGTCCAGGCTGCGCACTCCGTCCTCGACGGCCTCCAGATGTGCCTCCACCGTCGCCAACGGGGTGCGCATCTCGTGGGCGAGGTCGGCCAGCATCCGACGCCGGATCGCCTCGACCTTCCCGAGTCGCTGGGCCAGGGAGTTGTAGCTGTCCGCGAGGGTGGCGAACTCGACGCCGAGCCCGGGGTCGGCGACCCGATCCTCGTAGCTGCCCGCCGCGACTTCGGAGGCCGCCGCGGCCACCTGGCCGATCGACTGCCTCACCCGCCGGGTGAGGTACCAGGTCACCACCAGGGCGGTGATCGTGGCGGCCAGGAGTGCGACTGACAGTGAGATCAGGAGAGCGGAGCTGAAGGCCTCCACGACGTGCCGGGCCTCCACCGACGTGTGTGAGACCCCGGCCTGCTGCAGGTGGTCACGGAAGATGCTCGGACCGACGAACGACGCCACGACCCAGGTCGTCACCGCCCCGGCCACGAGCACCAGCGCCTGCGCCGAGAGAAGCCGTGAGGCGAAACCCCATCTGCGCCGCTCCCGGTCGCTCACGTGCCCGTCCCCATCCGGTAGCCCACCCCGCGCACCGTGCGGACGTACAGGCTGTCCGCTGCGTCGTCGCCCAGCTTGCGGCGCAGATGGCCGATGTGGACGTCGACCAGGTGCTCGTCCCCGACCCAGGAGGGGCCCCAGACGTCGTCGATGAGTTGACGCCTGCTGAAGGCCATCCGGGGTCGTGCCGACAACGCCGACAGCAGGTCGAACTCGGTGCGGGTGAGGGCGACGGCCTCACCGTCGAGCCAGACGTCGCGTCCGGACGTGTCGATGCTCAAGGCGCCGAATGTTCGCACCGGGGCGCCGTGATCGACCGCGCCCGAGTCGGTTCGCTCTCGTGAGTGTCTCGGTCGGCGCAGCATCGCCTGCACCCGCGCCATCAGTTCGCGAGGGCTGAACGGCTTCGTCAGGTAGTCATCGGCGCCGACGGAGAGTCCGATCAGGGTGTCGATCTCCTCGCTGCGTGCGGTGAGCATCACCACGTACGCGTCGGAGAAGGTCCGGATCTGGCGGCAGACCTCGATGCCGTCCAGGCTCGGCAGGCCCAGGTCGAGGACCACGACGTCGGGATCGACGTCGCGGGCGAGCGCTACGGCCTGCAGACCGTCATGGCAGATCGAGGCCTCGAACCCGTCGCGCTCGAAGTAGCTCCCGATCAGCTCGGCCAACGGCGCCTCGTCCTCCACCACCAGGGCCCGCATGCCTGAGGGTGGCCGCCGTGGCGGGGCTGCGGCCGACCCGCGGGCCGCCGGCTCGGGATCGCTGGGGCTCGACATGGCCTCCATGGTGCCAGCCGGGAGCGGCAGTGATCGGCCGACGGCCTCGCGCGGGGGCGTTCTTCAGTGAACCTTCACAGAACCGCAATCGGGCAGCCAGGCTGCGAGGAGCATGGTGGAGATCTCGAACAACCAAGGAGTTGAGCACAATGATGGGTTGGTACAACAACGCAGACATGGGCGCCGGGGGCTGGATCGCGATGATTGTGGTGATGAGCCTGTTCTGGGGGGCCGTGATCTTCGCCGGCGTCATGCTGTTCCGGGGCACCAGCACCCGTCGCGACTCCCGGGGGAGTGAGCGGATCGACGGGGCGACGCCCCGCGACCCGCTCGACATTCTCGGCGAACGGTTCGCCCGCGGCGAGCTCGACGCCGAGGAGTACGAGGCCCGCAAGGCTGTCCTGCTGCAGAGCAGACGCTGAGCCAGCCCGCGCCCTCTCGTTCAGGGCCGGCCGAACACCCTGCGGAAGAAGCCCCCGCCGCTGCTCGAGCCGGTCACGGCGGCCTTCTCGGCCTTGCTGTGCCCGCCCGGACACCACTGACCAGCCGGGACGCCGGCCTTCACGTTGGCGATGTGCTGGCCGCAACCGGCCCAGGTGGTCTTGGCGCAGGTCTTGCACCGGACTGCTCGGCACATGGGTGGATCTCCGTTCGTCGGGATGTGAGGTGCTGGGGGTTCAGTTGTGGGAGAAGCGGATGTCGGGCAGGGCGCGGGTGACGGTGGTGGTGCTCATGAGGGTGTCCATTTCGTGGTGAGAGGTCACAGGAGTGCGGGCAGCGCGCGGACTGCGGTGTAGCAGGCGACGGCGAGGACCAGCACGGTGAACGCCCCCGTGAGGCGACGGCTGTCAGCGCGGTCGGCGAGGCGGGCCCCGGCGACCGCGGCGGTCGCCGAGGC
>NZ_JANPEO010000472.1:0-8244 GCF_031422975.1 Nocardioides sp.
CCAGCGGTGAAGTCTCGACGTCGGCCATGTTGCACATTCTGACACGAGGAGACTACCTTGTGCAAAACTAACTTTTGCGCAAGGGGAATCGAGAGCCCCCTGCAGATGTGGAGGGCTCCATGCGTGGACGCACCGCTCGCACCAGGCAGAGCCCGCCCGTGACTGCTCTCGACGACTTGCTGGTCCTCACCGGCTACGCGGACGAGACCGCCTTCGGACAGCTCTACGGCGAGGTCGTGGATCGCGCATACGGTCTCGTCCTGCGTGTCATCGGCGATCCCCACCAGGCCCAGGAAGTCGTCCAAGAGGTGTTCTTGGAGGTGTGGCGCAAGTCCGCACACTTCGATCCCGCCCGAGGAACGGCCGCCGGTTGGGTGCTGACCATCGCTCATCGGCGCGCGGTGGACCGTGTGCGTTCGAGCAGCGCCGCCCGCAGGCGTGACGCCTCGTGGCACGACACGGGCTGGGACGTGTCCCAGCCCGACGCCACCTTCGACGCCGCGCACGCCAACATCGAGTCGCAATCGGTCTTCGCTGCCCTGAAGTGCCTCACCCCCCTCCAGCTGCGCGCCGTCGAGCTCGCCTACCTGGGCGGCTACACCTATTCCGACGTCGCACGCCTCATGCAGGCGCCACTCGGGACCACGAAGACGCGTATCCGGACCGCGCTGCTGCGACTCCGCGAGCAGTTGGAAGTCCCGTCCGTGGAAACCGCCTGAGTCGCACACCGCCATGGACGGACTGAGGTTCTGGCACACTTCGCCGCATGGCTGACAAGGACCTCGAGGGCGACGGCCCCTCGCTCGAACTCCCGTCGTTCGGACTCGGTCGCAAGAAGTCGGTCAAACAGACCAAGCAGACCGAGCCGGCCGTCGAACCGGAACTCGCGCCGGCGCCCGTGCCCACACCCGCACCGACACCCGCCCCGACCAGTGCACCAACTCCTGCACCCGTGGCCCCGGAGCTCGACCCCGTCGCGCCGGTGATCACGTCCGAGCCGGCCATCGCCCCCGATCTGGGCGCCGACGCCACCGATCCCAGGCCGAAGCGCGAGTTCTCGCTGCCCGCCCTTGCGCCACTCCGGGCCGCGCTGGTGGTGGGTGCCGTGATCGGCCTGCTCGCCGTGATCTTGACCTTCGCCTCGCTCAAGCTCTGCGAGCTGGTCCGCGGCACCGACTCGTGCGGCGGACCGGGGCTGCTCCTGCTCGTCGCGACCCTGGTGATCCTGACCTACGTCGGCGGCTGGCTGCTGCGCGGCTTCGCGATCGACGACCCGGGCAGCACCAGCTTCCTCGCGGTTGGACTGCTCGCCGTGATCGCGATGCTGTTCTTCCTCGACGTCATCTACAACTGGTGGATGGTGATCGTCATCCCGATCGTGGCGATGGCGACCTACGCCCTCTCGTGGTGGGTCACCACGAGATTCGTCGACATCGACTAGCGAGCTGCCGCGATCAGCTCGGCGATCTGCACCGTGTTGAGGGCCGCACCCTTGCGCAGGTTGTCGTTGCTGATGAACAGCGCAAGGCCCCGGTTGTCGTCGACGCCGGGGTCCTGCCGGATCCGGCCGACGAACGACGGGTCCTTGCCTGCGGCGTACAGCGGGGTCGGCACTTCACGCAGCTCGACGCCCGGCGCGTGGGCCAGCAACGCGCGAGCCTGGTCAGGCGTCATCGCGGAGCCGAACTCCGCGTTGATCGCCAGCGAGTGACCGGTGAACACCGGCACCCGGACGCAGAGACCGGAGACGCGCAGATCGGGCAGATCGAGGATCTTGCGCGACTCGTTGCGGAGCTTCTGCTCCTCGTCGGTCTCGTTGAGGCCGTCGTCCACGATCGAGCCAGCGAGGGGCAGCACGTTGTAGGCGATCGTCTCGACGTACTTGTCGGGCTCGGGGAAGGTCACGGCCGAGCCGTCGTAGGCCAGCTCCCGCGCCTTCTCACCGGCAGCGGTGACGCCGTTGAGAAGCTCGTCGACCCCCGCGATGCCCGAGCCGGAGACGGCTTGGTACGACGACACGATCAGTCGCTCCAGGCCGGCAGCGTCGTGCAACGGCTTGAGCACCGGCATCGCGGCCATGGTCGTGCAGTTGGGATTGGCGATGATGCCCCGGCCTGCGGCCACGACGGCGTCGATCGCGCCCGGGTTGACCTCGGAGACGACGAGGGGGATCTCCGGATCCCTGCGGAAGGCCGACGAGTTGTCGATCACGATCACGCCGGCCGCTGCAAATGCCGGCGCCAGTGCGCGCGACGTCGTGGCCCCCGCGGAGAAGATCGCGATGTCGAGCCCGGCCGGGTCGGCCGTCGAGGCGTCCTCGACGGTGACCTGACGCTCGCCGAACGGCAGCACCGTGCCGGCCGAGCGGGCAGAGGCGAAGAAGCGGATCTGCTCGATGGGGAAGCCCCGCTCGAGCAGGATCTCGCGGACGGCGACGCCCACCTGACCGGTGGCGCCGACGATGCCGAGGTTGATGCCCATGTCAGCGACCACTCCCGCCGTAGACAACCGCCTCGATCTCGGTGGAGTCGAGGTCGAAGGCGCTGTGGGTGGCGCGGACCGCCAGATCGACCTCGTCCTCGGTGACGACGACGGAGATGCGGATCTCGGAGGTGGAGATCATCCCGATGTTGACGCCGGCCGTGGCGAGAGCCGCGAAGAACTTCGCGGTGATGCCGGGGTGCGAGCGCATGCCAGCACCGATCAGCGAGACCTTCCCGATCTTGTCGTCGTAGAGCAGCTTGTCGTAGCCGACCTCGGCCTGGATCCTGGCGAGGGCCTCCATCGCGACCTGGCCGTCGGTGCGCGGCAGCGTGAAGGAGATGTCGGTCAGGCCGGTCGCAGCGGCCGAGACGTTCTGGACGATCATGTCGAGGTTGACCTGCGCCTCGGAGAGCGCCGTGAAGATGCGGGCAGCCTCGCCGACCTTGTCGGGTACGCCGACGACCGTGATCTTGGCTTCGCTGATGTCGTGCGCGACGCCGGAGATGATGGCCTGTTCCATGATGCCTCCATCACCTGCGTCGTTGACGACCCAGGTGCCTTCTAGCTGACTGAATGATGAGCGGACGTGGATCGGGATGTTGTAGCGGCGGCCGTACTCGACGCAACGCAGGTGCAGGATCTTGGCGCCACACGCGGCGAGCTCCAGCATCTCCTCGTAGGAGACCTTGTCCAGCTTGCGGGCCGCCGGCACGATCCGCGGGTCGGCGGTGAAGACGCCGTCGACATCGGTGTAGATCTCGCAGACGTCGGCCTCGAGGGCTGCGGCCAACGCCACCGCGGTGGTGTCGGTGCCGCCGCGGCCGAGGGTGGTGATCTCCTTGGTGTCGGCACTCACACCCTGGAAGCCGGCGACGATGACGATATGACCGTCGGCCAGCGCGCTGGTGATCCGGCCCGGGGTGATGTCGATGATCTTCGCCTTGCCGTGCACCGAGTCGGTGATCACGCCGGCCTGCGAGCCGGTGAACGAGCGGGCGGTGAAGCCGAGGTCGGAGATGGCCATGGCGACCAACGCCATGGAGATCCGCTCACCCGCGGTGAGCAGCATGTCCATCTCGCGAGCCGGCGGAAGCGGGCTCACGGCACCGGCGAGGTCGAGCAGCTCGTCGGTGGAGTCACCCATCGCCGAGACTGCCACAACGACGTCATGGCCGGCCCTCTTGCTCTCCACGATCCGGCGCGCGACTCGCTTGATGGCGTCGGCGTCGGCGAGCGAGGAGCCGCCGTACTTCTGCACGACAATGCCCACGGTTTGGTCCTCGACGATCTTGATGGACGACTGATGCGTCAGCTCGCGAACCGTGACGACCTCAGCGGCGATCCGGCGGACGACCTGACCCCCGGATTCTACCGGGGTGGCTCGGCCTGCTCCTCCAACATCTCATGGGCGACGGTGAGCGCCTCGACGGTCTCCTCAAAGTCGGTGTTGAAGCGGTCGTGGGCCACCACCGTCAACAGTGCGTTGAGCGCGGCGCCAGCCAGGTTTCCCCAGTTGTTGACGTAGGAGAACTGCCACCACCACAGCGCCTCCTCGACGTCGCCCAGCTTGTAGTGGCGCAGACCGTTGTCGAGGTCGGTCGCGATCGAGGTCAGGTCGTCGGAGAGCTGACTCTCCACGACCTCGGGCAGGTAGGGGTCGAACACGAAGCTGTAGGTGTCGACGCTGTCGAGCATCCGCGCCAACCGCAGGCGCATCTCGTCGATGTCCGCCTCGGGGCCCACATCGGGCTGGTACTCCTCGCGCGGCTGGAAGTCGAGCTGGGCACCCAGTCGGGCACCGGCCAGCAGCACCTGGCTGATCTCCAACAGCAGCAGCGAGACGGCCTGAGCGCCGTTGCCCTCGCGCGCGATCGCCCGCAGCGCGATCAGGAAGCTCTCGATCTGGTCGGCGATCTGCGCGGCGAAGTCGTCGGGCGCCACCGAACGGTGTTCTACGGTCTGGTCAGTCATCTGCTGATCGCCTTCCTGCGAATGCGCGCCCCAAGGTCACTTCGTCGGCGTACTCCAGGTCGCCGCCCACAGGCAGTCCACTCGCCAGGCGCGTCACGCGCAACCCCATGGGGCTCAGCATCCGCGTGAGATAGGTCGCGGTCGCCTCGCCCTCGAGGTTGGGATCGGTGGCCAAGATGACCTCCGTGACCGCGCCGTCGGCCAGGCGGATCATCAGCTCGCGGATGCGCAACTGCTCCGGCCCGATGCCGTCGATCGGCGAGATGGCGCCCCCCAGCACGTGGTAGCGCCCGCGGAACTCGCGAGTGCGCTCGATGGCGACGACGTCCTTGTACTCCTCGACCACGCACAGCAAAGCCTGGTCGCGGCGCGGGTCGCGGCAGATCCGGCACTGCTCGTCCTGGGAGACGTTGAAGCAGATGGAGCAGAACCGCACCTTGTCCTTGACCTCGATCAGGACGTCGGCGAGGCGGCGTACGTCGGCCGGCTCTGCCTGCAGGAGGTGGAAGGCGATCCGCTGAGCGCTCTTGGGACCGACGCCCGGGAGTCGGCCCAGCTCGTCGATCAGGTCCTGAACAATGCCTTCGTACAACGAAGGGCCTAGAAGCCGAGCTGGCCGCTGGGCGACCCGCCCTCGAGGCCACCGTCGCCACCCAGCGCCCCGCCGAGGCCCTCGAGCCCACCCGCGAGGGGGCCCATCGCCTCGCTGGCGATGGCTTCGGCCTTCGCCTTCGCGTCGCGGTAGGCCGCGACGATCATGTCGCTCAGGTCGGCGAGGTCGTCGGAGTCGGTGCCGTCGAACTCACCGGCGGTGATGTCGACGCCGATCAGCTCGCCCACGCCGTTGACCGTCACTGTGACGGCGCCGCCGGCCACGGTGCCCGAGACCCGCTGCTCGGTCAGCTGCTCCTGCGCCAGTTGGAGCTGCTCCTGCATCTGCTGGGCCTGCTGGAGCAGCGCGTTCATGTCGAAGCCGCCGCCCAGTGCATCGAAGGGGTTCTGGCTCATGGGTTCTCCCGGGGTGATGCTTCGGTGGTGGGTGCGGTGCTCACGAGTGCTTGATCTCCTCGACGACCTTCGCCCCGAGGGCCTGCTGCAGCAGGGCAGTGCTGTCGAGTCCCTGCGTGTCCGCGGCCGGATCGTCGGGATCGGCCGCTTCATCGGCCAACGCTCGGTGGTCGAGGGTCGTTCCCGACTCGGGGCCGGCTTCTCTCGAGCGCGTCAGCGCCTCACGCGCGGAGTTGAGTCCGCTCGACCCGGCGGCCTCGCCGCTCGGAGTGCCGCTGGGAGGGCCGTTGGGAGTGGCCCCGGCCTCGTCGGTCGCCCAGGCAGGCGGGGACGTGGGCGGCTCCGCGGCACGCGCGGCCTGCTCCACCGGCGCCGTGGCCGACTGCTTCACGACTGGTCGGGCGACGTCGGGTTGAGCGCTGGGGTCGATGATCGCGTCGATGCGCCACTCGGCACCGACGACGTCGATCGCCGCCTGGCGCAGGATCTCGTCGGAGCCCCCAGCCAGGAACGACTCCTTGGCGCCCGCGTTGGCGAATCCCAGCGTCAGTGTCTTCGCGTCCACGGCGATGACCTGGGCGTTCTGGGTCAGGTGGATCCAGGTCACGCGCCGTCGGGCCTTGGTCGCCTCGATGATGTCGGGCCACAGGCGGCGTACGTCGACGAGGCTGAGGTGGCTCCCCGCCGCGGTCTCGGCGGTCTCGGCGGGCTCGGGTGCTGCCGCTGGCAGCTCGGCGGGCCGGCTCGCCGTGGCCGACGGTTCAACGGGCGATGCGGTCGTCTCGTCGACCGAAGGCATCGGCTCGTCGGTCGGCCCGTCGGTCGGCCGGTCGGTCGGCCCGTCGGTCGGCCCGTCGGTCGGACCGTCGTCGAAGCGCGGCGGCGCGAACATCGGCTCATGGTCGCCGTGCGGGACCGGAGGTGGCGTGGGCGGCTGCGGGACCTGCGCCACCTGGGCCGGGGTGGCCACCGGGGCGGGAGACGGAGCGGGCGTTGCCGGGACGGGCGTCGGGGCGGGCGTTGCCGGGGCAGCAGCCGCGGGCCTGGTGGGCCGGTCTGTCGGCGCGCTCACCGCGCCCGACACCTCGAGACGACGCTCGATCCGGTCGAGTCTGGCCATCACGCCGTCACTGGTGTCGTCGGCGCCGGGCAGCAGCACGCGGGCACAGATCAGCTCCAGCAGCAGCCGGGGCGCGGTGGCGCCACGCATCTCGGTCAGCCCCGACGCCACGATGTCGGCGGCGCGGCTGAGCTCGACGGACCCGAAGCGGGCCGCCTGGGCGACGAGCCGCTCGCCGGCGTCCTGGGCTACGTCGAGGAGGCCGGTCGCCGATGCGTCCGGCACCGCCGCCACGATCACCAGGTCCCGCAGCCGCCGCAGCAGGTCCTCGGTGAACCGGCGCGGGTCACGGCCGGTCTCCACGACCTTGTCGACCACACCGAAGACCGCTGCGCCATCGACCGCTGCGAACGCGTCGACGACCTCGTCAAGGAGGGTCTCGGGCGTGAACCCCAGCAGTGCCGCGGCCAGGTCGTAGGTGACACCCGCCGGGCCGGCCCCGCCCATCAGCTGGTCGAGCACGGAGAGGGAGTCGCGGGCCGAGCCGCCACCGGCGCGCACCACGAGCGGCAGCGCGGCCGGTTCGATCGCGACCCGCTCCAGCTCGCACAGCTGGCTGAGGTAGTCGGAGAGCTGGCGGGGCGGGATCAGCCGGAAGGGGTAGTGGTGGGTGCGCGACCGGATCGTCGGCAGCACCTTCTCCGGCTCGGTCGTGGCGAAGATGAACCGCAGGTGCGGTGGCGGCTCCTCGACGAGCTTGAGCAGCGCGTTGAAGCCCTGGTTGGAGACCATGTGGGCCTCGTCGATGATGTAGATCTTGTAGCGGTCGCGCACCGGGGAGAAGAACGCCTTCTCCCGCAGGTCACGCGCGTCGTCGACACCGCCGTGCGACGCCGCGTCGATCTCGATCACGTCGATCGAGCCGCCGCCGCCGCGGGACATCTCACGACAGCTGTCGCACTCGCCACAGGGATCGGCGATCGGCGCTCGGGCACAGTTGAGGGCGCGGGCCAGGATCCGGGCCGAGGTCGTCTTGCCGCAGCCGCGCGGCCCGGAGAACAGGTAGGCGTGGTTGACCCGGTCGTTCGCGAGCGCGTTGCGCAGCGGCTCGGTGACGTGATCTTGACCGATGACCTCGGCAAACGTCTCGGGCCGGTAGCGGCGATACAGCGCCAACGGTGACTGGGGTGACTCCACGACCCGAACCCTACGCACCGGCACCGACGGGGACCACCGCCCGCCCACAGGGGGCATGACGGGCGAACGAAAAGGCCCCCCACGTACCCGACAGAGCTTGTCTACCCTTGCTGCCTTCCGGCCCTGGGGGAGTTCGACTAGATGCCGCCACGTGGGGGGTTGGCGCAGAGTCTAGGTGAGGTGTGCGGCCGCACCCAACCGGGCCCGCCCGTCTCCGTACGCCGCCCGCGCGCACTCGATTTCACCCGCTCGTCAGCGACCGGTACGCTCCTGCGCGGAGGATTCGCCTAGTGGCCTATGGCGCTCGCTTGGAAAGCGGGTTGAGTGTGAAAACTCTCAGGGGTTCGAATCCCCTATCCTCCGCCAGTGCCAGGTTCCTGACCTGCCAAGCCGCCGGATCGAGCCCCCCCCCGCTCGAGCCGGCGCTTCTGGTTGGCACAATTCCCGGTGCAGGCGGGCGTCTCTCGCACGGGGGCGAGATGGCCCGGCTCATCCCGAAGCGGACGAACGTTTCATGGTGCCTT
>NZ_JANPEO010000473.1:0-4649 GCF_031422975.1 Nocardioides sp.
CCCGGCGACCCACGGCTTCTCCTCCGTGGTCGCGATCGACCTCGGAGACCGCGTCATCGAGCTGATCCA
This sequence comes from Nocardioides sp., assembly GCF_031422975.1. Classification (GTDB taxonomy): domain Bacteria; phylum Actinomycetota; class Actinomycetes; order Propionibacteriales; family Nocardioidaceae; genus Nocardioides. Next base: position 70 of record NZ_JANPEO010000473.1, read on the forward strand.
CCCGGGCCGCGGCCACACCGCCGGCGACCTCGTCGTGCGGGTGCCCGATGCCGACGTGATGGTCGCCGGCGACCTCGTCGAGGAGTCGGACAAGCCGTTCATCGGCGACGACTCCTTCCCGCTCGAGTGGCCCTTGACGCTCGACCTGGTGATCGGGCTGATGACGGCCTCGACGGTGGTGGTCCCGGGCCACGGCCAGCTCATCGACCTCGACTACGTGCAGGACCAGCGGGTCGAGCTCGGGATCATCGCCGAGACCATCCGCGACCTGGCGAGCCGCGGCGTGCCGGTCTCGCAGGCACTCGAACAGGGCGAGTGGCCCTGGGACCCGGCACTCCTCGCCTCCGCCGTCCGGCTCGGCTACGAGCACCTGCCGCGGGCGCAGAAGCGGCTGCCCCTCGTCTGAAGGGGTGTTTACTCCTGCCTCCGGGTCGCGTAGGAACGACGCATGAGCGAATCCACCGAAGAGCCGCAGGCCGATCCGTCCGCCATCTCCGACGACCAGCTTCCCGAGGACCTTCAGCCCGGCGAGGACAACCCGCTCGCGGAGCCCCTCGACCCCGACGCCGAGGGGACCAAGGACGCCGACGAGCTCGGCATGGACGACACCCAGGACGACACGACCGGTGTCTACCGCAGCGAGGGTGAGCTGGGCGACCGGGACACGACCACCGCGGACGCCGAGGACGACTCGGACGACTGAGAACCGGCCCGCCGCGCCACCGCGGCCCGGGATTCGGTGCCCTGCGCGCCGGTCCGGCGTGGCGGGGCGGCCTCAGGGCTCCGGGCACCTAGCGTTGAACGGTGCCTTCCCCCACATCTGATCGCTACGGCTCCGACGTCCTCAACACCGACTGGCGCGCGCCCAGAGGAGGCCGCGCCGTCGACGTGCCCGCCGAGATCGGGCTCGTCGTCGAGGAGGTCATCACCGACTGGTGCGGTGAGGTGGTCGCCATCGACCGCGACCTCGACACAGTGACGCTCGAGGACCGGCGCGCCAAGCGGCGTACCTTCCCGCTCGGTCCCGGCTTCCTGATCGAGGGCAGGCCGGTCTCGCTGATCCGGCCGATCACCAGGGTCGCGCCGGCGAGGAAGACGCGCACAGCGAGTGGCTCCGTCGCCGTCCATGACGTGAAGGCCCGGGTCGCGCGTGCCAGCCGGATCTTCGTCGAGGGCAGGCACGACGCCGAGCTGGTCGAGAAGGTGTGGGGCGATGACCTGCGCATCGAGGGCGTGGTCGTGGAGTTCCTCGGCGGCGTCGACGACCTCGCCGAACACCTGCGTGACTTCAAGCCCGGCCCGCAGCGCCGCGTCGGCGTGCTCGTGGACCACCTCGTGCCCGGCTCCAAGGAGAGCCGTATCGCCCAGGGCATCGTCAGGTCGGACATCGGCACGCACGTGTTGATCGTGGGGCACCCGTTCATCGACGTCTGGCAGGCGGTCAAGCCGTCGCGCCTCGGCATCAAGCGCTGGCCCGACGTGCCGCGCAACATCGACTGGAAGAAGGGCACCTGTCAGCAGCTCGGCTGGCCGCACCGCGACCAGACCGACATCGCGCGGGCCTGGCAGCACATCCTCGGCGGGGTGCGGGGCTACGAGGACCTCGACCCGCACCTGCTCGGCCGGGTCGAGGAGCTCATCGACTTCGTGACCGCTGCCTAGTCAGGTCAGGTCGCGCACGACCGCGTCGGCCAGCAGCCGTCCGCGGCGGGTCAGGACGAGCCGCTCGGTCGCCAGCGTGACCAGCCCCTCCTCGACCAGCCGTGCCACCTGGGCCCGGCCGCTGCGGTCCAGCGCCAGGACGGGGAGCCCGTCGCGCAGCCGTAGCTCGAGCAGGATCCGTTCGACGCGGCGCTCGTGCTCGGTGAGGTGCTCATAGGCCAACGCCGGGCTCGCGCCGGCGGCCAGCCGGTCGGCGTACGCCGCAGGATGCTTGACGTTCCACCAGCGCACGCCGCCGACGTGCGAGTGGGCGCCAGGTCCGGCGCCCCACCAGTGGCCGCCGGTCCAGTAGAGGAGGTTGTGGCGGCACCGGCTCTCGGCACGACGCGCCCAGTTGGAGACCTCGTACCACTCCAGCCCGGCCGCGGTGAGCCGCTCGTCGGCGAGGTCGTACTTGTCTGCGAGGTCGTCCTCGTCGGGCATCGGCAGCTCGCCGCGCCGCACCCGACGGGCCAGGGCGGTGCCGTCCTCGACGATCAGCGAGTACGCCGACACGTGATCGGGCTCGCACGCGAGCGCTGCTTCCAGCGAGGTCTCCCAGTCTGCGATCGACTCCCCCGGCGTGCCGTAGATCAGGTCGAGCGACACCTCGTCGAATCCCGCAGCGCGGGCCCACTCGACGGCTGCCGGCACTCGGAGCGGATCGTGCGTGCGGTCGAGCACCTTGAGCACGTGGTCGACCGCGGACTGCATGCCGAAGCTGATCCGGTTGAAGCCGGCCGACCGGAGCTCCGCCAGGTCCCACGCGGTCACGCTGTCCGGGTTGGCCTCGGTCGTGATCTCGATGTCGTGTGACAGCCCGAACTCGGCGGCGGCACTGGCCAGCACCGCACCGAGGTCGGCCGGTTTCAGGAGGGTGGGCGTGCCGCCGCCCAGGAAGATGGTGTCGATGGGCACGTCCCGATCGCCGAGCACGCGGCGCGCGTGCCGGATCTCGGCGATCACCGCTTCGGCGTACGTCGAACGCGACGCGCCGGGAGCGTCCCCGAGCTCCTCGGCGGTGTAGGTGTTGTAGTCGCAGTAGCCACACCGGACGGAGCAGAACGGCACGTGGAAATAGAGCCCGAAGGGCTGGGAGCCGAACTCCGCCAGCGCCGCGGCCGGAAGGGATCCGTCTGCGGGCATGGGCAAGCCAGCGGGTTGGGCAGGGGGCACCTGCTCATCCAAGCACCAGCCGAGCCCGGATGGTGATCCGATCCGATCAGATCGGCCCGGACGGCGTGGCCACGAACCACTCCTCAACGGTTCTCGTTGACGGCGTCCGTGAGGTCGTACGGGATTCGTCTGAAATGGTGAATGGGTGCCGGTGGTCTCCCACCGACACCCATTCGGCGTCGCGTTGCTGTGCGGTCCCTGTGAGGGAACCGTGATCAGGCGTAGAGCGCGTCGATCGTGCCCTTGTAGTTGTCCTCGACGACGCTGCGCTTGACCTTCATCGACGGCGTCAGCTCACCGGACTCGATCGTGAGGTCGTGGTCGAGCAGCTCCCACTTCTTGATGGTCTCCCAGCGGTTGAGCTTGGCGTTGAGCTGGTCGACGTAGCCCGCGACCATCGTCTTGACGGCATCGCTCTGCACGACGTCGGTGTAGGACGCGCCCTCCATGCCGTTCTCGGCAGCCCAGCCGGCCATTGCATCCGGGTCGAGGGTGACGAGCGCGATGACGTAGTTGCGCTCGTTGCCGAAGACCATGAACTGGCTGGCGTAGGGGCAGATCGCCTTGAACTTCGACTCGATCGCCGGCGGGGCGATGTACTTGCCGCCCGACGTCTTGAAGAGCTCCTTGATCCGGCCGGTGATGGTGAGGTAGCCGTCGGCGTCGAGGGCACCCTTGTCGCCGGTGTGCAGCCAGCCGTCGGCGTCGAGCGTGCGGGCCGTCTCCTCCGGGAGGTTGTGGTAGCCGTCCATGACGTGCGGGCCGCGCAGCAGCACCTCGTCGCCGTCACCGATCTTGACCTCGCTGCCGGGCAGGGGTCGACCGACGGTGCCGATGCGGTTCTCGTCGGGGTGGTTGACGGTCGCGCCCGCAGAGTTCTCGGTCATGCCGTAGCCCTCGAGGATCACGATGCCGGCGGCGTTGAACCACTCGGCGATCTCCCGGTTGAGGGCGGCGGAGCCGGAGATGAAGAAGCGCACGCGTCCACCGAAGCGGTCGCGCACCTTGCTGAAGACGAGCTTGTCGAACAGGCCGTGCTGCAGCCGGAGAGCGACTGGGACCGACTTGCCCTCGCGCTTGAGCTCGTTGACCTTGAGGCCGACCTCGAAGGCCTTGTGGAAGAGCTTCTCCTTGGCGCCACCCTCGGCCGCCTGCATCGTCTGGATGCGGCCGTAGGCCTTCTCGAAGATGCGGGGGGCCGCACCCATGAAGGTCGGCTTCACCTCGGCACAGTTGTCGATGATCTTCTCGACCCGGCCGTCGACCGCGGAGGCGAAGCCGCACGCCATCTGCGCCGAGAGCAGCACCTTGCCGAACGAGTGGGACATCGGCAGCCACAGGAACTGCAGGTCTGTCTCGTCGAGGATGTTCTGTACGGCGATCGCCTCGCCCTCGTAGACCCAGGACTTGTGGCGCAGGCGGACGCCCTTGGGCCGCCCGGTGGTGCCGGAGGTGTAGATCAGGGTCGCGAGCTGGTCCGGCTCGATGGCCGCGGCCTTCTCGGCGATGATGCCGGGGTGCTCGGCGAGGTAGGTCGCACCGAGGGCCGCCAGGTCGTCGAGGGAGATGATCCACTCGCCGTCGGCTGTGCCGTCGAAGGTGATGACCTTCTCGAGGTGCGGCAGCTCGTTGTGGCCTTCGACGAGCTTGGCGATCTGCACGTCGTCCTCAGCGACTCCGACTGCCGCTTCGTGTTCGCCGAG
>NZ_JANPEO010000474.1:0-7873 GCF_031422975.1 Nocardioides sp.
CGACCTACGTGCCGGGCAAGCCGCCGACGCCGAGACCCGGCCTCACGACCTACAAGCTCTCCTCCAACGAGAACCCCTATCCGCCGCTCCCGGGCGTCGTCGAGGCCGCGATGCGCGCGGCGGAGGCGATGAACCGCTATCCCGACATGGGCAACTCGGCGTTGTACGCCGCCCTGTCCTCGTCGTTGGACGTGCCGGTCGAGGACCTCGCGGCCGGCACGGGATCGGTCGCGCTGATCTACCAGCTCTTCAACGCGTTCTGCGAGCCGGGCGACGAGGTGATCTACGCCTGGCGATCCTTCGAGGCCTACCCGATCGCGGCCACGGCCGCGGCCGCCGTGTCGGTCAAGGTGCCGGTGCTCGCCGACGGGCGCCACGACCTCGACGCGATGGCCGCAGCGATCACCGACCGCACGCGCGTCGTCATCGTGTGCACGCCCAACAACCCCACGGGACCGGCGGTCACGCAGTCCTCGCTCGACGCATTCCTGGCGAAGGTGCCACCACACGTGCTGGTCGTGGTCGACGAGGCCTACCTCGAGTTCGTCCGGATGGACGACGCGATCGACGGGCTCGCGACCTACCGCGCGCACTCCAACGTGGTGCTCACGCGGACCTTCTCCAAGGCCTACGGGCTGGCCGGCTTCCGCGTCGGCTATGCCGTCGGCCCGGCTCCCTTGGCCGGCGCGCTGCGCGCGGTGTCGCTTCCGTTCGGCGTCTCGTCGGTCGCCCAGGCCGCGGCGATCGCGTCCCTGGCCTCCTCCGATGCGCTCTTCGAGCGGGTCGACGCGTTGGTGGCCGAACGGGACCGGGTCGTCGCCGCCGTACGCGCCGCGGGCCGGGAGCTGCCCGAGGCGCAGGGCAACTTCGTGTGGTTTCCGCTGGGGGAGCGCACGGCGGAGTTCGCCGCTGCGGCGGACGAGCTCGGCATCGTCGTACGCCCCTTCGCCGGCGAGGGCGCCCGGGTGTCCATCGGCGAGACCGAGGCCAACGACCGGCTGATCACGCTGGCGCAGACCTTCCCCCGCTGACTGGCCCATGTAACACGCTGTCCGGTGCTCTTCCACGCTGTTGCAACGGCGCAGAAGTGCACCGAACAACGTGTTACATGCGGGCGGGCCCGGGCGGGCTCCGGCGGGCTCCGGCGGGCTCCGGCGGCGCCCGATCCACCTCCGGGTCGGCGAGCAGGGGTCATCCGGGGTGCGGTGCCAGCGTCCGCACGGTCACGCTCTCGAACGTCGCCGTCCCGCCCTCGCTGAACATCTCGAGCCCGTCGCTCGTCGGCCCCGGGAAGACCTGGTCGGTGATGACCACTTCGCCGATCCCGCCGAAGACCTCCACCGAGGTCCGGTCCACGAGGATCTGCAGGCGGATCCTGCCCCGGTGCAGGCCCAGGGGCGCGTGCTGGACGCCGGCGAAGTCCGCGCTGAACGCGACGTTGCCGCTGCGGGTGCGGTCGACGAACATCGAGGCCCGCGCGGTGTCGTAGCCGATGCGCGTCGCCTCGCCGTCGCCGACGTGGACCAGGAAGCCGACGCGCTCGGCGTCGCCGGGGTCGATGACGGCCTCGAGCGCGTATGCCGTCGCGCGCGGCAGGGGACTGGCCGGCGCCGCGCCCGCGCCCGTGACCTGGACCGGATCGAGCGCGACCCTCGCCCCGACGGCCGGCCCGGCCAGCCCCGCCAGCGCATCGACCGGCTGTTGGACCAGGTGAACCTCGTCGCCGACCGTCCGCAGGGACACCCGCCGGGGCGTGGTCATCGCGCCCCGCCAAGGCTCGGTCGGGACGGACCGGGCGTACTGCCAGTTGCTCATCCAGCCGATCAGGTGCCGACCCGCCGGGTCGTCCTCCCACGAGACCGCGGCATAGCAGTCCTTGCCGTGGTCGAGCCAGCGCGGGGTCGTCATCGAGGACTCGTCGTCCGCGACGAACGAGGTGCCGTCGAAGTCGCCGAGGAAGTACTGCGTCGCCGAGCCGCCCGCCACACCGCCGGCCTCGATGCTGACGACGAGCACCCACCTGAGCGGTCCGTCGTCGTCGACCCGCAGCGCGAAGAGATCGGGACACTCCCACACGCCGCCGCTCGCGCCCCGAGGGCCGAACTCGGACAGCAGTGCCCAGTCCTTGAGGTTCGGCGAGGAGTAGAACGCGATCCGATGCTCGGTGGACCTGGCCACGGCCATCAGCCAGCTCCGGGTGGGCTCGAACCACTGCACCTTGGGGTCGCGGAAATCGGTCGAGCCGATGTCGAGCACGGGGTTGTCGGCGTACTTGGTCCAGGTGCGACCGCGATCGGTGCTGAAGGCCAGCGACTGGGCCTGCCTGCCGTCGGCGAGGTAGGCCGACGTGTAGATCGCCACCATGGCAGGCGCGTCCGCGGTGCCGAGGCCGCTGGTGTTGGCGCGGTCGAGCACCGCGCTGCCCGAGAAGACCGATTCGACCGCGTCGTGGGAGATCGCCAGCGGCAGCTCGTCCCAGCGCACGAGGTCCGGGCTCACCGCGTGCCCCCAGGACATGTTGCCCCAGGACTCGCCGTCGGGGTTGTACTGGAAGAACAGGTGGTACTCGCCGTCGTGGTGGACGAGTCCGTTGGGGTCGTTGAGCCAGTTGCGAGCGGGCGTGAAGTGGTACGCGGGACGGCGGGAGCCGGGCGGCGGTGTCTGCACGCCGATGAGCGTGGAGGCTCCGACCCGGCCCGTCAACCGCCGTGACCTTTCCGTGGCAGGATGGTTGAGCGAGCAACGACCGTCAGGGGTGACATGGGCGCTTACACGACCGCGGGCAAGGCCTTCGAGCGGGACATGGACTACATCAGCGATCGCATCCTCGCCGGTCACCGCTCGGCCGACCCCGCCGACCCTGGCCCAGGTGACGTGCCGGTATGGCCGGTCGAGCCCGGTCGCTATCGCTTGATCGCGGCCCCGGCCTGCCCCTGGGCCAACCGGGCGATCATCGTGCGCAACCTGCTCGGCCTCGAGGACGTGATCTCGTGGGGGGCTCCCGGGCCGACCCACGACCAGCGCAGCTGGACCTTCGACCTCGACCCCGGCGGCGTCGATCCCGTGCTCGGCATCGAAAGGCTGCAGGAGGCCTACCTCAACCGCATCCCCGACTACCCCAAGGGCATCACCGTGCCCGCGATGGTCGAGGTCGCGACGGTCGAGGTCGTCACCAACAACTTCCCGGTCATCACCCACGACCTGTTCTTCGAGTGGCGCGCGCACCACCGACCGGACGCGCCCGACCTGTGGCCGGCCGGCTGCCGCCCGGAGATGGAGACGGTGATGCAGCGTGTCTTCACCGAGGTCAACAACGGCGTCTACCGCTGCGGCTTCGCGGGGACGCAGGCGGCGTACGACGCGGCCTACGAGCGTCTCTTCGTCGCCCTGGACTGGCTCGAGGAGCGTCTCGCCGATCGGCGCTACCTGATGGGCGACGCGATCACCGAGGCGGACGTGCGGCTGTTCACGACGCTGGCCCGCTTCGACGCGGTGTATCACGGGCACTTCAAGTGCAACCGCAACAAGCTGATCGAGATGCCGGCGCTGTGGGGCTATGCGCGCGACCTGTTCCAGACGCCGGGGTTCGGCGAGACGATCGACTTCGAGCAGATCAAGCAGCACTACTACCGCGTGCACACCGACATCAACCCGACCGGCATCGTGCCCATGGGGCCTGACCTCTCGGGATGGCTGACGCCGCACGGTCGCTGACCGGCACCCCAGCGCCCACCCTGCCCGGTCAGGGGATGGGCGGGCTCGTCGTCGTCGGGGTGGTTGTCGGTGTGACCGTGGTGGTCGCGGTAGGAGCCGGCGTCTCGGTGGGCGTCGGTGTCGGTGTGGGCGTCGGCGTCGGTGTCGGTGTGGGGACCGGCTCCGGGCCCTGCACGAACGCCGACAGGACTGGCCCGTCCCTGGTCCACAGCAACCGCGCGGCGTACAGCGCCCGCTTGCCGACGTCCTCGAAGTCCTGCGCGCCGTGGTAGCTCTGGTAGCAGGGCAGGTTGGTGCCCTTGCAGACCCAGCCGTGGAAGAACAGCCGGTTCGCGTGGGTGCTGGTCGCCTCGAGGTAGTCGGCGCCGCCGGGACCGCACACCCCGGAGTTCTGCCGGTTCACCAGCGCGTGGCCGCGGGTGCCCTGCCACCCCTGGTGCCGGAACATCGAGCGGCGCCAGATGGTGCGGTAGCGACAGTCGCCGTAGTCGCCGCGCGAGGTGATCAGGTAGTGCCACTCACCGTGACGGACCATGATCGGGTTCTCGAGGACGCCGGTGTCGCGGATCAGCTCGCGGCTGGTCCCGAACGTGCCGGTACCGGTGGAGTTGAGGCGGATCATCCGGATCGTCGACGGCGTGCCCTGGGTGCGGTAGAGCAGGAACCGGCGGCCGTCGGGCGCGATGTAGGACGAGGGGTCGATCACGCCACGGCGAGGCAGGCCGACGCGACCGGCGACCGGGTCGAAGGCGGGCTGGGTCGTGGAGTAGTCGGGGCACACGAGCGGCCGGTTGCTGACCGGGGTGAACTTCTCGCTCAGGGTCGGGGCGGTGGCCACGCCGATGCAGCGATCCTGCTCGTGGGGCAGGCCGCGCGAGGGCATCGTGTAGTAGGCCAGCCAGCCGGTCGGGCCCTGTTCGAGGTCCGGGCCCCACACGCCGGCGAACTTCGCCCAGGTCGGCTTGCCGTTGAGCAGGTCGCCCGTGGCGTTCCACATGCCCCAGTCGTAGTCGGAGGTCGAGCTGCGAGCCCGGAAGCCGGTCGAAGCGCCGAACCACCTCGTGCCGTCGAAGACGACGCTCGGGTCACCGAAGTCACGGTCCCAGATCAACGGCCGGGGTGCGACCGCGGCCGACCTGTGGGCCCCCGCGTCGTCCTCGCCGTTGGCCGGGCTCGAGACCGTCGACAGGGCGAGCAGGGCAGGCAGGGCGGCGAGCGCCGTCAGTGTGCCGGCCCACCGGAGCAGGTGATGTGTCTGTGCGTGCATTGACCGAGACCCCCTTCAAGGCATCTCCTTGATACCCCGAGGACGGGGGGTCAACGCAAACCGACAGGCCCGAGGCGGCGTGACCGCAGGAAGCCGGCGATGACCGGCGCCCCGTCGACCCAGTCGAGGTCGGCGGCGTACATCGGACCGGGTGAAGTCGCCCTGCGACAGCTTCATCACCCAGCCGGCCGGACGCTCGATCGGCACAGGGTTCCCCACAACAGCGGCAGCAGCCGGATCGAGGACGGGACCCGGTCGGTCTTGCAGGCCAGGTGGGGGACCGGCGCGGCCGCCAGCAGCAGCGCGATCAGGAGCAGCAGGCCTCGTCGGAGGCCGCCGGTGATGGTGCAGGACGCCGGATGGATTCGCGCCAGGGGTGGTGTGACGGATAACTTTGACGACACCATGTGGCCGGGGTCACACACGCCTACGGCACCATGGCCCACAGACAGCCGTCGGTGCGCCCGGTGACCCCGAGCAGCCGCTAGCGAATGGAGTGCCATGAGCGACCCGTCAGGATTCGGCCCGGACCTCGTGGAGGTCTTCGGACCTTCGCAGCAGGACGGCGGCCCCGAGCTCGTGCAGCTCCTCACCCCCGAGGGTGAGCGGGTCCACCACCCCGAGTTCGACCACGACTTCTCCGCCGAGGAGCTGCGCGGCTTCTACCGCGACATGGTGATCACGCGCCGGATCGACACCGAGGCCACCGCGCTCCAGCGCCACGGCGAGCTCGGCATCTGGGCCCAGCTGCTCGGCCAGGAGGCAGCCCAGATCGGCGCCGGCCGCGCCCTGCGTCCGCAGGACTACGTCTTCCCGACCTACCGCGAGCACGGCGTCGCCTACTGCCGCGGCATCGACCCGCTCGACCTGCTGGGCCTGTTCCGCGGCGTCGACCAGGGCGCGTGGGACCCGGCCGAGAACAACTTCGGTCTCTACACGATCGTCATCGGCGCGCAGGTGCTGCACGGCGTCGGCTATGCCATGGGCATCCAGCGCGACGGCGCCGTCGGCACCGGCGACCCCGACCGCGACGCGGCGGTCATCGCCCACTTCGGCGACGGCGCCTCCTCGCAGGGAGACGTCAACGAGGGCTTCATCTTCGCCGCGTCCTACAACGCGCCGGTCGTCTTCTTCTGCCAGAACAACCAGTGGGCCATCTCGGAGCCGATCGAGCGCCAGACCCGCATCCCGCTCTACCAGCGCGCCCTCGGCTTCGGCTTCCCGGGCGTCCGCGTGGACGGCAACGACGTGCTGGCCACGTACGCCGTCACCAGGGCCGCACTGCAGCGGGCACGCGACGGGCAGGGCCCGACGCTCGTGGAGGCCTACACCTACCGCATGGGCGCGCACACCACGACCGACGACCCGACGCGCTACCGCCTCTCCGACGACGTCGAGCGCTGGAAGCTCAAGGACCCGATCGAGCGGCTGAAGGTCTATCTCCGCCGCAACGGTCTCGTCGACCAGCAGTTCTTCGACGACCTCGACGACGAGGCCAAGGAGCTCGGCCACCACCTCCGCGAGGGGTGCAAGGCCCTGCCCGACCCGGCCCCGTTGAGCGTCTTCGACCACGTCTACACCGAGATGACCGACGAACTCGCCGCCCAGCGCGACGGCTACGCGGCCTACCTCGCGTCGTTCGAGGGAGAGCACGCATGAGCAGCCTGCAGAGAATCACCCTGGCCAAGGGCCTCAACATGGGTCTGCGCAAGGCCATGGAGGACGATCCGAAGGTCCTCATCATGGGTGAGGACGTCGGCAAGCTCGGTGGCGTCTTCCGCATCACCGACGGCCTGCAGAAGGACTTCGGCGAGGACCGGGTCATCGACTCGCCGCTCGCGGAGTCCGGCATCGTCGGCACCGCCGTGGGCATGGCCCTGCGCGGCTATCGGCCCGTCGTCGAGATCCAGTTCGACGGCTTCGTCTACCCGGCCTACGACCAGATCGTGTGCCAGGTCGCGAAGATGACCTTCCGCTCGCAGGGCAAGTCCAAGATGCCGATGGTCATCCGCATCCCCTTCGGTGGCGGCATCGGCGCGGTCGAGCACCACAGCGAGTCGCCGGAGGCGCAGTTCGCACACACGCCCGGCCTGAAGGTCGTCGCGTGCTCCAACCCCGTCGACGGCTACTGGATGATCCAACAGGCCATCGCCTGCGACGACCCGGTGATCTTCCTCGAGCCCAAGCGGCAGTATCACGCCGACAAGCTCGAGCTCGACGAGTCGGCCACCCCTGCTCCGCTCTTCACCGCCCGCACGGTGCGCGCCGGCTCGGACGTCACCGTCCTGGCGTACGGGCCCACCGTGAAGACGGCACTCAAGGCGGCCGAGGCGGCCGCCAACGAGGGCAAGTCGCTCGAGGTCATCGACCTGCGCACGCTCTCCCCCCTGGACATGGCGCCGTTGCTCGAGTCCGTACGCCGCACGGGACGCGTCGTCGTCACCCACGAGGCGCACGTCAACCTCGGCATGGGCGCCGAGCTGTCGGCCCGGATCACCGAGGAGTGCTTCTACTCCCTCGAGGCTCCGGTGCTGCGCGTCGGCGGCTTCGACACCCCCTATCCGCCCTCCCGGATCGAGGAGGAGTGGTTGCCCGACCTCGACCGCGTCCTCGATGCCGTCGACCGTTCGTTGGAGTTCTGAGATGGCTGAGTTCAAGCTGCCCGACGTCGGCGAAGTCCTGACCGAGGCGGAGATCGTGTCCTGGAAGGTCAAGGTCGGCGACGAGATCGAGATCAACGACATCATCGTCGAGATCGAGACCGCCAAGTCGCTCGTCGAGCTGCCGTCGCCCTACGAGGGCACGGTCCTGGCGCTGATGGTGTCCGAGGGCGAGACCGTCGAGGTCGGTACGCCGATCATCTCCGTGGGCACGCCCACGGGGGGCGAGCCC
>NZ_JANPEO010000475.1:0-5004 GCF_031422975.1 Nocardioides sp.
GCCAGCGCGCGGGCGGCCACCCGCCGGGCGTCCGCGGCGAGCGCAGCGTCAGCCGCCGCAGCCGCGTTGGTGTCGGCACGGTGGGCCTGGCGCACGGCGAGCGTTCCGGCGATCAGGGCGGCGATCAGCAGCACGGCTGCGCCGGCAAGCACCCCACGCAGCCGAAGGATCACGCGTCCCTGAGCGCGGGACCGAGCCGCTGCCGCTCGCTGTTCGGACTGCTCACTCCGCTCAGTGGCCTCGAGAAAGGCGACCTCGGTGTCGGTCAGGGTGGTACCCCGGATGCCCTTCCACTGCAGCGCCTGGGTCGCTCGACTGCCTCGGTAGAGCTCGCTGTCGGGGCGACCCATCGAGTCCCACGCGTCCGCCGCAACGCTGAGGTGGTGCAGGATCCGTTGTCCCTCGATGTCGTCGTCAAGCCAGGCGCGCAGACGCGGCCACGCGTGCGCCAGGGCCTCGTGCGCGATCTCGATGACGCCGGCGTCACTGGTCACGAGTCGAGACGCGACCAAGAGATCGATCAAGCGCGCTTGGTCCGGGTCAGTCGAGAGGAGCCGCCTCGGGACTCGACTACGCACCGCTGCCCCCTCTGAGCCTGCCGTCACCAGCCGAAGGACAAGGTCGCGCAGTAGCAGTCGCTGACCGGGGTCGATACCCGAATAGACGCGCTCAGCGGACTGCGCCACCGCACCGCGGATACCGCCCGTAGCGGCGTAGCCTGCCACGGTCAGGACGTTGCCCTCCCGTCGGTTCCACGTCTCCATCAGGGCGTGCGAGAGTAGCGGCAACGCCCCCGGCGCTCCCTCCACCTCTCCGACGAGCAGGTCGACGAGCCCGGCTTCGATCAGCAGACCGCTCTGCCGCGCAGGTGCTTCGACCGCGTCCCGTAGGCCGGACTCGCTCATCGCTCCCAGAAGGTGCAGACCACGCTCGAGCAGTCGCGCGAACCCGGGATGGGCCGCGACCTCGGCCAACCGGTCTGCGCGCATGGCCAGCACGAGAGGCCGGTGCTCGGCCCACTCTATGAGTGCGGCGAAGAACGCCTCCCGCTCAGTTTCGTCGTCACATAGTGAGAAGGCCTCCTCCGTCTGGTCGACCAGGAGCACCGATCGAGTGTGGTGGTTCGGCGCGGGTGGAAGTGACTGCATCGGGTGCTCGCCCGGGGTGATCACGACGACCGGCCGGGCATCGCGACGTAGGGCCGCAGCGACCCCGGCGCGCACCAGCGACGACTTGCCGCAACCTGACGGGCCCACCACGGCCAGTACGCTGCAAGTGTTCAACACCTTCAGACACGTCTGGACGTCGTCGTCGCGGCCGAAGAAGGACTCAGAGTCGTCGACGTCATAGGGCCGTAGGCCGCGGTAGGGACAGCGGCCACTGGTCGGCAGTAGTCCCTCGGCTACCAGCGAAGGGTCGTGCCGAAGCATGGCCTCTTCGAGCGCCTCGAGTTCGGGGCCGGGATCCAACCCCATGTGGTTCGCCAGCAGCAACTTGATCCGATGAAGGGTGCGGAGTGCCTCGGTTTGTCGCCCCGCCTGGTACTGCGCCAATGCCAACAAGTTCCAGCGGCGCTCCCTCATCGGCGCCGCCCTCACCATGCCCTCGGCCTCAGCGAGTACCGCCAGGTGGCGCCCAGTGCGGAGGCAGGCTTCCACCCGCAGCTCCTCGGCCTCCAGCCGCAGCTCCTCAAGCCTGCTGGCCTCGACGATGGCTTGATCCCAAGACTCGATCTCCTCGAAGGCGCGGCCCCGCCACAGGTCCAGTGCTTGCGCCAGTAGGTAGGCGGCGCGCTCGGGCTCACCCAACTCGAGGAGTTCACGGCTACGAGTCATCATCCGCTCAAAGCGTCGAGAGTCGATCTCCTCGGCGGGCAGCACCAGGCGGTAGCCCTGCGCGGTCGTCTCGATCGCCTCGGAGCCCAATGCCTTGCGTAGCCGCACCATGCAGCCCTGCAGCGCCTTGTGGGACGAGGCCGGCGGAACATCCCCCCAGACCGCGTCAGACAGCCGATCCCCGCTGACCGCTTCCCCGAGAAACATGGCGAGCGCCGTCAGCACGGCACGGTCGCGCCGACCGAAGGCAGCCGTGCCGTTGCAGTTCAGCGGCCCCAACACCCCGATGCTCACCTCATCGACTGTCGTCTCCTCCTCCGAGCCCGTCAACAGAGGAGTTACTCCAGAGATACCGGGACGGGTTACCGCCAAGACACCGGCGGGGAACCGTGTCATGCGACAACGGGGTAAGACGCGACAAACCTCCTTCCCAACGCAAAGGGAGCTTCCGATGAAGCGATCAGCCCTCTACTTGCCCGTCCGACGAGCGCTCCGTCACACGCTCGGCAAGGCTGGGCGGCCCATGTCCCGTCAGATCGTCACGGGCGTAGCCACCTGCTTGACCGTCGCGGGCGGATTGCTCATAGCCGTTTCCCTACCGGCGGCGGTGGGCGCCGCAGAAGCACCACACGAAGGAGCCGGCTCCGGCTGGTCGACGATCAGCGCCGGCGGCCTCTACACCTGCGGTGTTCGACCCGATCACACCCTGTGGTGCTGGGGAGACAACAGCGTCGGGCAGCTCGGACTCGGAGACGCTAAGACGCGAACCAGCCCCATCCAGGTCGGCGTCGCCAGCGACTGGGTCGGCCTGGCCACCGGCTTCGACCACACCTGTGCCATCCGCACCGACCACAGCCTCTGGTGCTGGGGATCGGACCGCGGCGGGCAGCTCGGCCTCGGTCCGACTGGCAAGCGGAAGGCCCCGACCCAGGTCGGTGCCGGCACCGACTGGACGGGCGTCGCCGCCGGCTACACACACACGTGCGGTATTCGCAGCGACCACACCCTATGGTGCTGGGGAGGAGGCAGTTTCGCGGGGCAACTAGGCCTCGGTGACCTTACGGACCGGAGCAGCCCCACCCAGGTCGGCACTCGCACCGACTGGGCCATGGTGAAAGCCGGCGATTCCCACACCTGTGCCACCCGCACCGACCACACCCTGTGGTGTTGGGGATACAACGGTCAAGGGCAGCTCGGGCTCGGTGACTTCACGGACCGGAGCAGCCCCACCCAGGTCGGCTCCCGCACAGACTGGGCAGACCTCAGTGCCGGGGACGGATACCACACCTGCGCCACCCGCACCGACCACACCCTGTGGTGTTGGGGACACAACGGCGTGGGCCAGCTCGGGCTCGGCGACACCACCAATCGGACGACGCCCTCGCAGGTCGGCACCGCCAGCGACTGGTACGGCCTCAGCGCGGGTCACAAGCAGACCTGCGCAACCCGTCCGGACCACTCCCTGTGGTGCTGGGGGCTCAACAACAGTGGCCAGCTCGGAGTCGGCGATACGACTGACCGGACCGTCCCCACCCAGGTCGGCCTCGGCGTCGGCTGGGCAGCGGTCAGTGCCGGCGGCTCCCTCCACACCTGCGCCATCCGCAGCGACCACACCCTGTGGTGCTGGGGATACAACGCCCAAGGGCAGCTCGGGCTCGGTGACCGAGATAACCGCACCGTGCCTGCGCGGGTCTAGCCGGGCGACCAAGGCGACCGGCGTCCGCGTCGCCTCTGAACCTGCGTCACTTCGCCGCTTTTGCGTCATGGGTCTGTGTTGCTGGGCAGGTTCGGTAAACAGCCTTAGGCTCTTCGTTGGGACGAGTGAGGGGACAACATGCCCGCGCAATGGCGATTGCTGACCGAGTATCTCCTGTCTGCCGACGAGCAGGCCAGCCTGACCTGGCAGGAGCTTGACACCATCGTCGGTGGACTACCGCGCTCTGCGGTCGATCACTATCCCCAGTGGTCGCATGGCGACCGACCGAACACGCGTGCCTGGCGCGCCGCCGGCTACGAAGCGACAAACATCGAGCCCGACATCGGGGTGACGTTCGTGCGGTCCGGCTCCGAGCGAGCCGCCTCGATGGCAATCACTCGGCCGCGCCACTCCGTGTCGAGCGCTTCGGTGACTGTCACCCTTGCGCCGGCGGCCGTCCTGGACGGTCTCGACCCGAGCCGTTGCCTCTTCATCATTCCCTGCTCGGCATCAAAGAGGAAAGGAGGTCGAACGGATGCGCCAGTGACGGCCGGGGCGAGTCTCGCCGAGGCACGCCAGACGGTGCTTGCGGATCCTGACTCGCGCGCCGACGAATCCCTGGTCATGCCAGCGTGGCAGCGGTACGACGGCCATTTGTACCGCGCCGCCGCTCCGGTGCTGTCAGAACTGGTTACGGCCAAGCGGCTGCTCATTCTCAGCGGCGGTTACGGGCTGTTGGAAGGACGCGATGTGATCGGCCACTACAACCGCATCATGAGGACCAGAGACTGGCCGCGCGACCTGCTGGAGCGGTTGCTGGCAGACCGTGCCGCCGAATCGGGACTCGACATTGTGGCGGTGGCCAGTCACACCACCGACTACGTCAAAGTGCTCCGCCGGACCCCGTGGAATCTTGCTCTGGGACGCACCGCGCACCTCGTGACGCTGCGAGGCACACGTGGGGCGTCTGCGGTATCGCGCTCTCTGGGCATGGCGCTTCGGACCTTCGTCGAAGGGCGCGGCGAATATCCGCCGGGAACGGTCGTAGAAAGGCTCGACGCGTGATCAGCCGGACCGAGGCGACGGACCAGTTCTACGTCCACCTCGAAGAACTCGCCACGCGAATCGGCGGGCCCAAGCAGCTGACAGATCCTCGTTTGTCGCGGCGCTGCCCGAGCGCGGGCCTGTACTTCTTCTTCGAAACCGGCGAAGTGCGTCCGAACGATCGGCCCCGTGTCGTTCGAGTTGGAACGCACGCCCTAACGGCATCTAGCAAGACGACGCTTTGGGGGCGCCTTCGACAGCACCGGGGAACACTGATGGGTCTAACCCAGGCGGTGGGAACCACCGTGGCTCGATTTTCCGGGGACACGTGGGCTAAGCACTCCTGAACCGAAGCAATGAATCGCCCTGGGTTGGTTGGAGTCTCCATCGTTTGGAAACGAGGATGGACTCATGCCGAAGGACACCACC
>NZ_JANPEO010000476.1:0-2131 GCF_031422975.1 Nocardioides sp.
GGGGATCTTCACCGTCAGCGTCCGACGCGAGCGGACCCGGCCGTCGCCCGAGCACTCGCGGCACGGGTCGGGGATGACCGAGCCGTAGCCGCGGCACGCCGCGCACGGGCGCAGCGTACGGATCTCGCCGAGGAACGACCGTTGCACCTGGGCGACCTCGCCGGCGCCGCGGCAGGTCTCGCAGATGATCGGCTCGGAGCCGGGCGCGGCCCCGACGCCGTGGCAGGCCGTGCAGACGACCGCCGTGTCGACCTTGAGCTCCTTGGTGGTGCCGAAGGCGGCCTCGGCGAGCTCCACGTCGAGCCGGATCAGTGCGTCCTGGCCGCGGCGTACGCGCTGACGCGGTCCCCGCCCCTGGCCGCCGGTGCCGGGCGCGCCGCCACCGAAGAAGGCGTCCATGATGTCGGTGAAGGAGAAGCCCTGCCCCTGGCCGAAGCCCGCGGCGCCGCCGGCGAACGGGTCGCCGCCACGGTCGTAGGCCGCCCGCTTCTGGGGGTCGGAGAGCACTTCGTAGGCGCGCGAGACCTCCTTGAACTTCTCCTGCGTCGCGGGGTCCGGGTTGACGTCCGGGTGCAACTGCCGGGCGAGGCCCCGGTAGGCCTTCTTGATCGCGGCGGCGTCGGCGTCCCGGGAGACTCCGAGCAACTCGTAGAGGTCAGATGACACGATTGCTCACTGCTGTCCTTCGTCGAGGATCCTGGAGACGTAGCGCGCAACAGCGCGCACGGCCGCCATGGATCCGGGGTAGTCCATGCGGGTCGGTCCGACGACGCCGAGCGTCGCCAACGCCTGGTCCGGGGGTCCGTAGCCGGTCGCCACGACGCTGGTCGAGGCGAGCTGGGAGTAGGGGCCTTCGTGGCCGATGCGCACGGTGACCGCGTCGCCCGTCGTGACCTCGCCGATCAGCTTGAGCAGCACGACGTGCTCCTCGAGCGCCTCGAGCAGCGGGCGCACCGCGGTGTCGAAGCTGTCACCGAACCGGGCAAGGTTGGCGGCGCCGGCGACCGCCACGCGCTCGTCGCTGCGGTGGTCGGACATGGCGTCCGTCAGCACGTCGACGAGGCTGCGGGTCAACGCCCGATCGGCGTGGGGCACACCGTCGGGCAGGGTGCTCAGGGCAGCGGCACCGTCGGCGATGCGCTTGCCCGCGGCTGCCTGGTTGAGCAGGATGCGCAGGTCGCCGAGCTGGGTGTCCGACATCTCGGACGGGATGTCCACGAGTCGTTGCTCGACCCGGCCGGTGCTGAGAATCAGGATCAGCATCACCCGCGTCGGGCTGATCGCGACGAGCTCGATGTGGCGCACGGTGCTGCGCGACAGCGTCGGATACTGCACGATCGCGACCTGCCGCGTGAGCGTGCTCAGCAGCCGCACCGAACGCTGGACGACGTCGTCGAGGTCGACGGCACTGTCCAGCAGGGTGGCGATGGCGCGCTTCTCGGCGGCGCTCATCGCCTTGACGGAGCTCAGCCGGTCGACGAAGAGCCGGTAGCCCTTGTCGGTCGGCACCCGGCCGGCGCTGGTGTGGGGCTGGTGGATGAAGCCTTCCTCCTCCAGCGCTGCCATGTCGTTGCGCACCGTGGCCGGCGAGACATTGAGCCCGTGCCGCTCGACCAGGGCCCGCGAACCGACCGGCTCCTCGGTGGCGACGTAGTCCTCGACGATGGCGCGCAGGACGGCGAGCTTGCGGTCCTCGACCATGGCGCCTCCTTCGTCGGCTCGGATGTCTCCTCTGGCACTCAGCGTGCACGAGTGCCAAGACTACTAGCCCTGCCTACAGTGACCGGCATGCCCGACTTCACCGAGGTGGCGCCGCGTGTCTGGGTCGCCCACTACGACTGGATGCACGTCAACATCACCCTCATCGGCGGCGACGACGGCCTGGTCATGGTCGACACCCACGGCTCCGAGCACCAGGCCCGGGTCATCGCCGACGACCTCCGCCGCCTCGGCGCCGGTCCCCTGACCGCGCTGATCAACACCCACAACCACTGGGACCACTGGTACGGCAACGACGTCCTCCTCACGGAGTACGGCGACCTGCCGGTCCACGCCACCGGGTTCGCGCTCGAGAAGATGGTCGAGACGCACGGCCGTCACGATGCCCACCTGGCCGAGCACCCGCGGGCCG
>NZ_JANPEO010000477.1:0-5909 GCF_031422975.1 Nocardioides sp.
CGCTGGACGCCGGAGAGCTCGATCCTCACCTACGGCGAGCTCGGCGACCCGGTCGGCCAGCAGGAGGTCGCGCTGCCGATGACAGGCATCGAGGAGTACGACGCCCGCGGAGCCTGGCAGCGATCGCGCGAGGTCGAGACGATCAGGTTCGCGCTCACGGTCGAGCACGGCGAGTGGCGCATCGACGGGTTGCCCGATGCCCTGATCGTGCCGGAGACCTGGTTCGAGGACTGGTTCCGCCGGATGTCGCTCTACTTCTTCGATCCCACCGCCAAGATCCTGATTCCCGAGCCGGTGTTCGTCCCCGAGGGTGACCAGCTCGCCTCCTCCCTGGTGAGTGGACTGCTCGACGACCCGACCTCTGATCCGCGGATCACCCGTACCTTCGTGCCGCCGGGCTTCAAGCTGGGACTCTCGGTGCCGATCACCACCGCCGGGATTGCCGAGGTCTCGCTGGTGGGAGACCCGGACGCCGTCGACGAGGATGCCAGCCAGCGGATCCTGACCCAGCTGATCTGGACGATGCGGCAGGAGCAGCGGATCCGGGCCGTGCGGCTGACCATGGGCGACGAGGAAGGCGTGCCGGGCGTGGCCACGCAGGTCAACCTGGACGTCGGCGACGCCTTCGACCCCACCGGTGCCCTCTCGAGCGGAGACCTGTTCGGCCTCGTGGACGGTCACGTCGTCCGTGGTTCGATCGGCTCGCTGTTGGGCACCTCCGGTCCGATGGGCACCGACCGGCTGGGCGTGCGCTCGATCGGGGTCAACCTCACGGGCGAGCGCGTGGCCGGTGTTTCCACCGATGGCAGGGGCGTGCTGGTCGCGCCGGTCGATGTCGAGGGCCGAGCCGTCCAGGTGGCCAGCCGGGCACGCGATCTCCTGCCCCCGGCCTGGGACTTCGCGGACCGCATCTGGCTGGCCGACCGGGCCGAGGGCGGAGCCCTGATCAGCGTCGTCGTCGGCCGGCAGCCGCCACGCCAGATCGACGTGCAGGGCGTGAGTGGCCGAGACATCAGGCACCTGCTGATCTCCCGCGACGGCAGTCGCCTGGTCGCCGTCGTGCGTACGCCGAAGGGTGATCGTGTCCTCGCCAGCCGGATCCTGCACAGCGAGGCCGGACGGGTGCTGCGGGCCACCCGGGCGGTGGTGCTCGACTTCGTGCCGGACGACGCCAACCTGGTGATCCGCGACATCGGGTGGCGCTCGCCGACCGCGATCTCGGTGTTGACCGACATCACCGACGACCTGTCGCAGGTCGAGACGATCTCCGTGGATGGATCCCCCGGCGACCTCGGGAGCGAGGGCGCCTCCCGCCTGCGCGGCGGCACCCGCCAGCTCGTCAGCTCGCCCGTCCAGGGTGCTGAGGTCTTCGCGGTCGCCCGTCGGTCCGTCAGCGACCTGACAGCTCCCGAGCGGCCGATCGGGCCGCTGCCCGAGGCACTGTCGTCGCTGACCTACGTCGGCTGAGCTCGTCGTCCACAGGCCCCTCGGGCGGCCTTGTGGCAGGCGCGGAGCGCTGCTGCGATGGACCTCATGCGTGACGTCATCCTCGACCTCGTCCTCGGCAGCGAGTGTGTCGGGTGCGCCCGACCCGGCCGGATGCTGTGTGCTCGGTGCCGGGCGCTGTTGCCCACGGGCCCGCGCGTCTGCTGGCCGCAGCCGACTCCGCCCGGGCTGGTGACGCCGTGGTCCACGGCCGACTATGACGGGGCGGTCCGGGCGATGATCGTGGGCCACAAGGACCGGGGCCAGTTCGGCTTCCGGCGGATCCTGGCCGAGCTGCTGGCCGCGGCTGTCCGGGCAGCTGTGGCGCCGGACGACGGACCCGTCGTCCTGGTGCCGGTGCCGTCCCGTCCCGGTGCCAGCCGCCGGCGCGGCTACGACCCGTTGGGCACCCTGGTGCGAGACACGGTCACCCTCGTGCGAGCGGAGTCGTTCGACGCGACAGCCGCGCCGCTCCTCGTCTCGAGCCGGCGGGTGGTCGACCAGGCGGGGCTCACGGCCAGCCAGCGTGCGACCAACCTGGCCGGGTCGATGTCGTGCCCGTCCCCCGGTCTGGCGCGACTGGCGCGGCGCCGCGCCCGGGCGCGGGTGCTGATCTGCGATGACGTGATCACGACCGGAGCGACGGCGGCGGAGGCGCAGCGAGCCCTCGGCTCGGTCGGTCTGACCCCGGTCGCCGTCGTCACCGTGGCCGCGACCCAGCGCCTCATTGCGGACGAAAGGGGGGGATCGCTTTTGTCCCGGGCCCGGAGGGGCTAGCGTCGTTGCATGGAGTCCGTCCGGGTCCGTGGTTGCGTCATCCGGGCCGGTGCGCGCGCGTGCCAACCAGGAGGACAAGCCGATGCCAGTCGCAGGCGAAACGGTCCACGTAAGGCTGGAAACAGCCGATCACGGTGCGGCTTAGACGTAAGTCCTGCCTCGCCGCCGCCGTCAGATACGGCGTCCGTCGGGAGAGGGTCAGTAGTGGCATCCAAGCTGCGAAAGCTCCAGCAGGCGATTGTGGGGACGAAGACCAGGTCGGCCGGGCGGGCTCCATCTCACCTTGTCAAACAGAGTGCAGGAGTGAGCGCAGAAGTAGCCCCGCTACAAGGAGGTTCACATGGATGTTGTGGTCACCGGCCGACACTGCGAAGTGTCCGACAGGTTCCGTGAACACGTTTCGGACAAGCTCGCCCGGCTCGAGAAGCACGATCATCGAATCATCCGCGTCCAGGTCGAGGTCGAACAGGAGAAGAACCCCCGACAACACGATCGGGCCACCCGTGTGGAGCTCACCGCCTTCTCCACGGGCCCGGTGATCCGGGCCGAGGCCGCGGCCGAGGACAAGATGGGCGCCCTGGACCTCGCGCTCGACAAGATGGCCTCCCAGATGCGACGCGCCGCAGACCGCCGTCGCGTCCACCGCGGCCGACACACACCGGTCTCGGTCGGCCAGGCCCTCGCCGGCAGCGCCGACGCCATCCTCGTCACCGACGACACCGCCGACGAGACCGTCACCGAACGCCAGGTCGGTCCCATCACGGTCACCGGCGACGGCCCCCTGGTCGTCCGCGAGAAGTCGCACGCGGCCGCTCCGATGACCCTCGACACGGCCCTCTACGAGATGGAGCTCGTGGGTCACGACTTCTTCCTCTTCGTCGACAAGGAGAGCGAGAAGCCCTCCGTCGTCTACCGCCGCCGAGGCTACGACTACGGCGTGATCTCGCTCCAACTCGACTGACGCCGACCCTCCGGGCGAGACCGGTCACGCCCGCGTCTGTCATGATGCGGGCGTGACCCAGGCAACAGGAACGGCAGGGGCAGAGCCCATCCGCGTACTCGTGGTCGATGACCAGGAGCTGTTCCGACGTGGGCTGACGATGCTGCTGGCGCAGGACGTCGACATCGAAGTCGTGGGGGAGGCCGCCGACGGTGTCACCGGCACCGACCTGGCCGAGTCCCTTGCGCCCGACGTCGTGCTCCTCGACGTGCGCATGCCGCGCCGGTCGGGTGTCGACGCCTGCCGGGCGATCAAGGAGGCCGTGCCCTCGGCCAAGATCATCATGCTCACCGTCTCCGACGAGGAGGGTGACCTCTACGAGAGCGTCAAGAACGGCGCCTCGGGCTATCTCCTCAAGGACTCCTCTATCGAGGAGGTCGCGCAGGCCGTCCGCGTGGTCAACGAGGGGCAGTCGCTGATCAGCCCCTCCATGGCGATCAAGCTGATCGACGAGTTCAAGCAGATGTCCAAGCCGGACAAGCAGCAGAACACCGCGCTCAAGCTCACCGAGCGAGAGCTCGAGGTGCTGCGACTGGTGGCACGCGGTCTCAACAACCGTGAGGTGGCCAAGGAGCTGTTCATCTCCGAGAACACCGTGAAGAACCACGTGCGCAACATCCTCGAGAAGCTCCAGCTCCACTCCCGCATGGAAGCCGTGATGTACGCCATGAAGGAAAAGCTGCTCGACCTGCCCTGATGCAGTCGCTCTCCCATCTCCAGGCGCGCAGGATCGCGCTGGCCGCCCAGGGTTTCACCGACCGGGCCCACGCCACGCCGACCCTGGCGACGCTCCAGCGCACGCTGGCACGGACCGGGGTCCTGCAGGTCGACTCGGTCAACGTGCTGCAACGCGCGCACTACATGCCGCTCTACTCGCGGATGGGCGCCTACGACCAGGACCTGATCCGCAAGGCGTCCGCCAGGGCGCCGCGCCGGATGGTGGAGTACTGGGCCCACGTCCAGGCCTTCATGCCGGTCGACCTGTGGCCGGTGATGCGGCATCGGATGGATCGCTACCGGGGCGAGCGCGGCAAGTGGGGCTTCGGCGCCGATCCCGGGCTGGAGCCGCGGATCCTGGCCGCCGTCCGGGACCGCGGGCCGGTGACGGCGCGCGGCCTCGACGAGGAGTTCAGCGGGCCGCGGCTCAAGGACAACTGGGGCTGGAACTGGTCCGACGCCCGGCGCGTCCTCGACTACCTCTTCCTCGCCGGCGACGTCGCGATCGCCGGTCGCACGAGCCAGTTCGAGGTGTTGTACGACCTGCCCGAGCGGGTGCTGCCCGCCGACGTGCTGGCGCTGCCTACCCCGACCAGGGCGGAGGCAGACCTCGACCTCGTACGCCGCGCCGCCCGGTCGCACGGCGTGGGCACGGTGCGCTGCCTCGCCGACTACTACCGGATGTCGATGGCCGACACCGTGGTCGCCATCGAGACGCTGGTCGAGGCGGGCGAGCTCAGCGCCGTACGCGTGCAGGGGTGGGACAAGCCGGCCTTCCTGCACCAGGAGGCCAAGCTGCCGCGACGCATCGGTGCCCGGACACTGCTGAGCCCGTTCGACCCGGTCGTCTGGGAGCGCGATCGGGCCGAGGCCCTCTTCGACTTCCGCTACCGCATCGAGATCTACGTGCCGCCCGGCAAGCGGATCCACGGGTACTACGTGCTGCCGTTCCTGCTGGGTGACGCCCTCGTCGCCCGGGTCGACCTGAAGGCAGATCGCGCCACCGGTCGGCTGCTGGTCAAGGCGGCGTACGCCGAAGCGGGAGCCCCCGCGGAGACAGCCGAGGAGCTCGCAGCCGAGCTGATCAGGCTGGCCGGATGGCTGCAGCTGACGAGCATCGTGGTCGAGCCGCACGGGGATCTGGCGCCGGCACTCGCCGCCGCTGCGGCCAGTGCTGGGTGGCGTGGGTAGCATGATCGACGGCCATCCGGCCGCTCGATCTCCACTCCACCCACTGCAAACGGAGTCGCATCACAGTGCCTGCCATCATCGACAAGCTCCTCCGCATCGGCGAAGGCAAGATCCTGCGCCAGCTGGAGACGATCGCCAAGGCGGTCAACGCCATCGAGGACGACTTCGTCAAGATGACCGACGCCGAGCTGCAGGCGATGACGAGTGAGTTCAAGACACGCTTGGACAAGGGCGAGACGCTCGATGACCTGATGCCCGAGGCGTTCGCGGTCGTCCGTGAGGCCTCCAAGCGCGTCATCGGCCAGCGCCACTACGACGTCCAGGTCCAGGGTGGCGCGGCGCTGCACCTGGGCAACATCGCCGAGATGAAGACCGGTGAGGGCAAGACCCTGGTCGCCACGCTCCCGGCCGACCTCAACGCGCTGTCCGGCAACGGCGTCCACGTCGTCACGGTCAACGACTACCTGGCGAAGTACCACGCCGAGTGGATGGGTCGCATCCACCACTTCCTCGGCCTCACCACCGGCGTGATCCTGCCGAGCATGCGTCCCGACGAGCGTCGCGTTGCCTACGCCGCCGACATCACCTACGGCACCAACAACGAGCTCGGCTTCGACTACCTCCGCGACAACATGGCCGACGTCCTGTCCGACTGCGTCCAGCGCGGTCACAACTTCGCCATCGTCGACGAGGTCGACTCGATCCTGATCGACGAGGCGCGCACGCCGCTCATCATCAG
>NZ_JANPEO010000478.1:0-5039 GCF_031422975.1 Nocardioides sp.
CCCAGCCTCGCCATCGAGACCAGATCGTCTCGAGCGACTCGCCGCTCCGCCCCCTCGTCCACGACGGAGATCTGCGTGGTCGGCCACGGCAGGCCGGCGCCGTGCCAGCGCCGACGTGTGGCGGACTCGCCGAACGACTCGGACCCCGCGTCCACGATGGGTGCCAGCTCGCGGAGCTGTACGACGCCGCGTTGGCCCCTGAGCCTGGAGACACTGCTGACCAGCTCGGCAACGTCGAAGCCGCCCAGCCTCGCCATCGAGACCAGATCGTCTCGAGCGACTCGCCGCTCACCGCTCACGCAGAGGCCGTTGCGCAGGCGTCCCTCGTCGCTGGGTCGGAAGAACGTCACCTGCGGCACGAGCACGTCTTCGTTGGGTGCGAGGGCCATGTCGGCGCCGTGCAGCCAGCCGGCGCACCGATCTGTCACGAAGCACCCCGGCGGCACTACCAGGGCAACGCTCATGGCTCGCAGGAGGATGCTGTCGGGCACGGCGGCGGAGACGAACACCCCGCGTAGCAGTCGACGGATCAGCCGCCCCCTCAGCAGGCCGGGCAGCAGGGTGTCCACACCCGCAGACCGAGATTGCTGGAGGGTGAACGGCTGCCCGGGAGGCAGTGGCCAATGCGGAGGTAAGCGGTGTTCGGAGAGCATGCACGCGTCATACCCCGGCAGCCCGCGCCGTCACCACACCCGCCGCGGCCTGTGGACAAGCCGACCAGCGCCGACTCGGCGGGTGACAGGCGCCTACTCGGCGGGTGGGATCAGATGTCTGCGCCGAGGCCGTCGTCGGAGGTGTGGCGGCCCTTCACTTCCTCGTCATCGTCGTCGTCGTACTCGAGGAACGTGATGCCCTCATCGACGTCGCCGTCGAAGGCGAGTCGGCCGTGGTCGAGCACCAGCAGTCGGCTGCAGAGGTTGCGTACGGCGCCGGGCGCGTGCGAGACGTAGAACATCGTCACGCCGGACTGCACGATCTCGTCCATCCGCTTCTTGCACTTGCGCTTGAAGGGGCGGTCGCCCACGGCGAGCGCCTCGTCGGCGATGAAGATGTCGGCGTCGACGTTGATCGCCACGGCGAAGCCCAGCCGTGCCTTCATCCCCGAGGAGTAGTAGGCCACCTCGGTGTCGAGGAACTTGCCGAGGTCGGCGAAGTCCACGATCTCATCGAGCTTGCGCAGGGTCTCGGCCCGCGACATGCCGAGGATGGCGGCGTTGAGGAAGAGGTTGTCGCGCCCGGTCAGCTGCGGGTCGAACCCGGCGCCGGTCGCGATCAGGCCGGCGATCCGCCCGCGCGTGAGCACCGAGCCGGCGTCGGGACGCATCACGCCGCTGACCAGCTTGAGCAGCGTGGACTTGCCGGAGCCGTTGAGCCCCATCAGCCCGATGGCCTCCCCCTCCTGTACGGAGAAGGTGACGTCGTCGACGGCGTTGAACACGTCGTGGGTCTTGCGGCCGCGCGCCTTGGCCAGCGCGAGCTGCTTGAGCGAGCGGTGGTAGGACAGCGTGAACGACTTGGTCGCGTTCTCGACCTGGATCATCGTCGTCATCAGAGCCGCTCCGGCACTCGTGCTTCGAGCCGCGAGAAGAGCCGCTGGGCCAGCACGACGCCGACCAGCGCGATCAGCGTCATGATCAGCCCGCGGGTGTAGAGGTGGGTCGGCAGGTGGATGGCTTGCGTGTACGCGGGATCACTCGTGGTCCCGGTCCAGAAGCCGCGCTGGATCAGCAGCACCGCCTCGGCCATCGGGTTGTAGAGGTAGTAGGACGACACCGTCTCGCCGAAGCGGCTCGCCACGAGCGTGAAGGGGTACATCATCGGAACGCTGAACGTGACGAACTGGGTGAGCGTCTGGGCCACCTTGCCGAAGTCGCGCATGAAGACGTTGGCCACACTGAAGACCAGTCCGAGCGCCAGTCCCAACAGGGCGGTCAGCGAGAAGCCGAGCGCCGCGGCGGCCATCCCGTCGACGTCGGGGACCCAGCCCAGCAGCAGACAGACGAACACCAAGATCACCATCATCGGCACGGTGTGCCACAGGGCCACGAGCATCCGGGCGACCGGGAACATCTCCCGCGGCACGGCCAGCTTGGTGATCAACGACCGGTTCTGCACCAGCGACTGGGTGCCGCCGTTGAAGGTCTCGGTGAAGAAGTGCACCACCACCATGCCGGAGAACAGGTGCACCGCGAAGTTCTCCATGCCGGCGCCGCGTCCGACCATCACCTGGAACAGAAAGTAGAACAGGCAGAAGCGGATGGCGGGCTGGAGATAGCTCCACAGCCACCCCAGCACGGTGCCCTGGTAGCGCGACTGGATGTCGTTGCGCACCAGCATCTGGAGCAGGTAGCGCCGGCGGACGACCTCCGCCAGCCCGGTGGCCGCAGGCGGCTGGAGCGGCAGGGCCTCGAGCTCCTCGGGCGTGCTGCGTCGCCGGACCGGCGCCGGACTCGGAGTGGTGCTCGTCATGTCGTGGTGCTCTCGACAGGCTCCGGCTCGGCGGCCTGCTCGGTCGTCCACGGCTCGAAGGTCTTCTCCCATGCTGCCGGCGAGGTGATGTCGCCGAGCGCGGCGCGGTATTCGGCGGCGAGCCGCGGCCACTCGCGCTGGAACCTCGCGTGGATCTCCAGGGTGCGCTTCATCAGGTCGCGGAACTTCTCCGGGTCGCGCTCGTAGAGCGCGGCGGAGTTGCCGTCGGGCATCGAGACGACCGCCGAGTCGTAGCGGGCGATGCGATACCACTTGGCGTCCATGGCCGGGATCTCCGCCTCCGGGTTGGCCATCGCGGTCTGCCGGACCGCCTTGAGCTGGCGCAGCGGCATCGTGGCCGCGCGGATCAACATCGACGAGCGGCTCGGCACCCCGGAGTCGTCCTTGCCCTTGCGCGGCGGCTTGTGGCGGCGTACGGCGGGGAAGATCTCGGGATCGGTCTGGAGCTGCGCGTCGGTGAACTGCTTGCGGAACGCGTTGACCTCGGCGAGCTTGCCGGGCAGCAGCTCGTGCAGGCCGTAGGGCCCGTTGAGCACGTCCTCCATCGCCATCAGCCGGAGCTCGACCGTGGAGTACTGCATGGAGACGAGGTGGGCGACCTGGTGGTTGAGGCTCTCCCGCACCATCCGGCCGCCGCGTTCGTAGGCCGAGTGGAGCAGCGCCGCCACGAAGCGGTTGCGCTGGTGGAAGTAGGCCTGCCAGTCGAGCGCGTCGTTCTTGTCGGTCCACGGGATGTGCCAGACCGCGGCACCGGGCAGCGACACCGTCGGGTAGCCGGCGGCCTTGGCGCGCAGCCCGAACTCGGAGTCGTCCCACTTGAGGAACAGCGGCAGGCTGAGCCCGATCTCGTCGAGCACCTGGCGCGGGATCAGGCACATGAACCAGCCGTTGAAGTCCACATCGACGCGCTTGTGCAGCCAACGCGTCGAGCGCAGGTTGCGGGCGCCGAAGTCCCAGTCCTGGAAGACGCCGGGGGCCGAGAGCCACCAGAAGCGCCACGGGTTGATGACCTCACCGAAGCTGTGCAGGCGGGTGCGGGCATAGATGGAGAACATGTGGCCGCCCACGATGGTGGGGCGGCGCGCGAGGTCACCGAAGGTGACGGAGCGGATGATGCCCTCGGGCTCGCAGATGACGTCGTCGTCCATCATCATCGCGTAGGTCGCGGTGCCCTTGCGGACCGACTCGAGCTGGCCGCGGGCGTAGCCGCCCGACCCGCCCAGGTTGCCCTGGACGATGACGCGCAGCGTGTCGCCGAGCGACTCGGCGGCAGCGGGGTAGAACTCCGAGTCCTGCATCAGCTGCGTGCCCTGCTCCATCACCATCACCTCGTCGAGGTAGGCACGGAGCTCGGGGGTGGTGCCGAGCTGGCCGAGCAGCTTGGCCACGAAGTCAGGCCGGTTCATGGTGGTGATGCACAGGTCGACGGTGCCGTGGGCGGCCCGGTGCTCGGGCACCTCGGAGGTCCACTCGGCCGAGCGGACGACGACGTCCTGCTCACCGGCGACGACGTCGTACCAGTACCAGCCACCGTCCACGAAGGGCTTGAGCGTGAGGTCGAAGACGAAGCTCGACGCCGGCTCCGCACCCGTGGTGACGGTCTCGACCCGCTGCGAGCGGCCGTTGGCCATCGAGCGGTAGACGGTGACCGTGGCGCCGGCGCCCTCGATCTCCAGCGTCAGGGTGACGTCGGTGACGATGGTGTAGCGGCGCCAGTAGGACGCCGGGAAGGCGTTGAAGTAGGACCCGAAGGAGATCCGCTGCTCGGCCGGCAGGAGCAGTGCCTCGCGGTCGAGGATCTGGTCGGGGTGGATGCTCACGCCGGTCGAGGTCGACTGGCGCATCTGGGCACTGTTCATGTTCTGGGCGGCCCGGCTCGAGCCGACCTCGTACTTGTCCGCGTCGAGGACCGAGGCCTCCGGGTCGACGTACAGCCGGAAGACGTCGGTGTCGCCGTCGATCGGCAGGACCTGTCGCTGGAGCAGGCGGGTCACCGTCGGGCCCGTCGTGGTGGTGCTCGTCATTGGTCCACTCCTCCGCTCGTCAGCGGCGCTCCATCAGCGAAGTGCGGCTTGAGCACGTTGTCGAACATCGACAGTGCGGACCCGATGGCCATGTGCATGTCGAGGTACTTGTAGGTGCCGAGACGTCCGCCGAAGAGGACCATCGGCTCCTTCTTGGCAAGGTCGCGATACTTCAGCAGCTTGGCACGGTCCTCGGCGGTGTTGATCGGGTAGTAGGGCTCGTCGTCGTCCTCGGCGAACCGGCTGTACTCGTGCACGACGATCGACTTCCCGGGCAGGTAGGTGCGCTCCGGGTGCAGGTGCTTGAACTCGAGCACACGCGTCCAGGGGACGTCCTGGTCGTTGGCGTTGATCACGCCGGTGCCCTGGTAGTCGTCGACGTCGACGGTCTCCTGCTCGAGGTCGACGGTGCGCCACGACAGGCGGCCTTCACAGTTGCCGAAATACTCGTCGACCGGTCCGGTGAAGACGACCGGCACCAGGCCCTTGAACACGTCCTGTACGTCGACCCAGTCGGTGTCGCCC
>NZ_JANPEO010000479.1:0-5764 GCF_031422975.1 Nocardioides sp.
GGCGCCACCACCCGCGCCGGGCTGTTGCCGGGTCCGCTGCGCGACCGATTCGGCTTCACCGCGCACCTCGAGTTCTACGAGCCGCACGAGCTCGACCAGATCGTGCACCGCTCCGCCGGGTTGCTGGGCGTCCACCTGACCGAGGCGGGATCCGCGGAGATCGCCGGCCGCTCGCGTGGGACGCCGCGCATCGCCAACC
This sequence comes from Nocardioides sp., assembly GCF_031422975.1. GTDB lineage: Bacteria > Actinomycetota > Actinomycetes > Propionibacteriales > Nocardioidaceae > Nocardioides. The sequence goes on from NZ_JANPEO010000479.1 coordinate 200, forward strand.
GACTGCTGCGCCGCGTCCGCGACTTCGCCCAGGTCCGTGCGGACGGTGTGGTGACCCTGGAGGTGGCCAGGGCCGCCCTCGAGCTCTACGAGGTCGACGAGTCCGGGCTCGACCGGCTCGACCGGGGCGTCCTCGACGCGCTCTGCCGTCGCTTCGGCGGCGGCCCGGTCGGCATCTCCACCCTCGCCGTCGCGGTCGGCGAGGAGCGCGAGACGGTCGAGGAGGTCGCGGAGCCGTTCCTCGTCCGCAACGGCCTCCTGGCCCGCACGCCGCGAGGTCGCGTCGCCACTCCGGCCGCGTGGCACCACCTCGGCCTGACGCCGCCCGCCCAGCCCAGCGGGGTCGACACGACCCTGTTCGACGACGTCTGACGTCGAGGCGCAGGGTCGCCCGCGTACACTCCACCGTTGGTCGCTCGGGCGCACATGTGCGCACGAAGGATCGCCGTCATGTCAACCGAAACGCGTGAGGTAATTCCGTTGGGCCAGCTCGCCTCCTTCCTGCCCCTGGTGGCCATTGCGCTGCTCTTCTGGGTGATGGTGGTGCGCCCCGCATCCCGTCGACAGAAGGCCGTCGCACAGCTCCAGTCGGACCTGCAGCCCGGCCAGCGAGTCATGCTCTCGTCGGGGATCTACGGCACGATCCACTCGCTTGCCGACGATCGGGCCCGGGTCGAGATCGCCCCCGGCACCCAGATCGAGGTCGCGCGCGCCGCCATCAGCGTCGTCGACACCCCAACCGCCGAGCCCGTGGCCGACCCGGCCGACGAGCCCGACGAGGAGCGCTGAGGTGGCTGCACGCCGGCCCAACCCCGGCCGGACGCTGGTGGTCTTCTTCCTGGTTGTCGCGCTGTCCTACGGGCTCGTGGCGCTCGCGGGGGTCTGGAAGCCCAAGCTCGGGCTCGACCTCCAGGGCGGCACCCGCATCACCCTGATCGCGAAGGGTGACGTCTCCAGCGCAAGCCTCACCGAGGCGCGCGGCATCATCGAGGACCGCGTCAACGGCTCCGGCGTGGCCGAGGCCGAGGTCTCCACCCAGGGCAACAAGTACATCGTCGTCGAGATCCCCGGCGCGAGCCGGCGCGACCTGGTCGAGACCGTCAAGCGTCAGGCCCAGCTCCGCTTCCGCGTCGTCGCGGCCGTCGCCGACGGCGCCGCCGGGGCCAGCTCAAGCACCCCCGGCACCGGCACCGGGCCGACCACCGGCACCGGCACCGGCACCGGGCCGACCACCGGCACCGGGGTCCCGGGCAGTGCCCCGACGAGCAGCGCTCCGGGGGGCAACAACCGGGCGCCGTACGCCTGGGCGGGCGAGAAGGACAAGAAGAACAAGACCAAGACGCCGACGCCGACGCCCTCGCAGTCGCCGGCCACCGAGCAGCCGACGCAGGCCGACGCGCTCGACGACCCGCTGACCTGGATGGACAACCCTGACCCCAGGTCGCTGGCCGCCTTCAACGCGTTCAGCTGCCCGGCGTCGGGTGAGCCCGCCAACGTCGATGACGACCCCGACAAGCCGCTGGTCACCTGTGACGAGTTCGGTCAGAAGATGCTGCTGTCCGCGGCGCTCATCGAGGGGACCGACCTCAGCTCGGCCGACACCCTGCCACCCAGCCAGCAGAGCGTCGAGTGGGGCGTCGACCTCAACTTCAACCGTGCCGGCACCACCGAGTTCGCGCGGATCTCGCAGGCGTTGGTCAACACCAACAAGCAGTTCGCCATCGTGCTCGATGGCCGGGTGATCTCGGCGCCCACGATGCAGGGCCTGATCACCGACGGCAACGCGCAGATCACGGGTCGCTTCAGCGAGGCCGAGGCGCGCAGCCTCGCGACCAGCCTCAAGTACGGCGCCCTGCCGATCGCCTTCGAGAAGGACCCGCCGGTCGAGCTCGTCGGGCCTTCGCTCGCGGGCAACCAGCTCTCGGCCGGGATCAATGCCGGGCTCGCCGGCCTGTTCCTGGTGATGCTCTACTGCCTGTTCTACTACCGCGGGCTGGGTCTGGTCGTGATCGCGTCGCTGCTCACGGCGGCCGCCCTGACCTATTCGCTGGTGGTGCTGCTCAGCGAAGGGGCGGGCTTCACGCTCTCCCTGCCGGGCATCGCGGGCCTGATCGTGGCGGTGGGCATCACGGCCGACTCGTTCATCGTCTACTTCGAACGGATGCGCGACGAGATGCGCGACGGCAAGTCGATGCGGGTCGCCGTCGAGGCGGGCTGGCTGCGAGCCCGGAACACCTGTCTGGCGGCCGACGCCGTGTCGCTGCTCGCGGCGCTGGTCCTCTACATCTTCGCCGCCGGAGTTGTGAAGGGCTTCGCGTTCACACTGGGCCTGTCGACGCTCATCGACCTGGTCGTGTTCTTCTGGTTCACCCACCCGATGGTCTCGTGGCTGGCTCGCTTCTCGTTCTTCAATCGCGGCCACGCCATGTCCGGCCTCGGCGCCGAGTCGCTCGGCCTGGACGCGGTCTCGACCTCTGGAGGCAAGGCCTGATGGGCGCGTTCTCTCGACTTGGCAACGACCTCTACTCCGGTCGGCGTTCGATCGACTTCGTCGGTCGCAAGTGGGTCTGGTACGCCGTCTCGGCGGTCATCCTCGCGATGGCGGCCTTCGGACTGGTGTCCAAGGGCCTCAACATGGGCATCGAGTTCACGGGTGGTGCGGAGTACCGCGTCACGCTGTCGGCCGACCGGGCCACCCAGGACACCGCCGACGAGCTCCGCGCGGCGGTTGCCGGCACGGGCATCGAGAGCGCCGCCGCCCCCGTGGTCACGACCTCGGGCAGCGAGGCGATCATCGTCCAGACCGAGCCGGTCAACGACGCCGAGAGTGCCGAGCTCGTCACCACGATCCTGGACGTCACCGGCGCCACCGAGGCCGACATCTCCCAGACGGAGATCGGACCGAGCTGGGGCAAGGAGGTCGCCAAGCGGTCGCTGATCGGCCTCGTGGTGTTCCTGGTCCTCGTCGTGCTCTTCATCTGGGCCTACTTCCGCGAATGGAAGATGTCCCTGGCCGCCCTCGTGGCGCTGGCCCACGACGTCCTCATCACCGTCGGTGTCTATGCGCTCTCCGGGTTCGAGGTCTCGCCGGCGACGGTGACCGGTGTGCTGACGATCCTCGGCTTCTCGCTCTACGACACCGTCGTGGTCTTCGACAAGGTGCGCGAGAACACCCACCAGCTGACGACGTCGCGCCTGACCTACGCCGAGGCGGCCAACCTGGCGGTCAACCAGACCCTGGTCCGCTCGATCAACACCTCGATCGTCGCCCTCATCCCGGTTGCCGCGATCCTGTACGTCGGTGTCGCGCAACTCGGTTCGGGGTCGCTGAAGGACCTCGCCCTTGCCCTGTTCGTCGGGATGGCGGTCGGTGCCTACTCCTCGATCTTCATCGCCACGCCACTGCTCGTGCAGCTCAAGTCGCGCGAGAAGGACGTCAACTACGACGAGCGGCGCGCGGCCGCACGGCGTCGCGAGGCCGCGGCCGACCCGTATTCGCGGGTCTCCGCAGCGGACCGCAACGCCGCCCCGCCGCCGGACCCGCGACAGGTGCGCGAGGACGGCAGCGTCGCCCGGCCACCGGTGATGGCACCGCCGCGGCAGGCGGAGGCCCTCAACAAGGGCCGCGTCGTGCCGAAGGCGCACGGTCCGGTCAAGCCGAGTCCGTCGGCCGGACGGGTCCAGCCCACCCGCCAGCCGCGCTCCAAGCGGGGCAAGAAGTGACGCGTGGGCAAGCGGTCGGTGTCGCGGCGCGCGAGGCCATGTCGCGCCTCGTCCTCGACGTCGCGGACTATCCGACGCCCGGCGTGATGTTCAAGGACATCACGCCGCTGCTGGCAGACCACGCAGGATTCTCGGCCGTGATCGACGCACTCGCCGACGAGGCCCGTGACGAGGCCGGCACCGTCATCGTGGACAAGGTCGTCGGCATGGAGGCGCGCGGTTTCATGCTTGCGGCACCGGTCGCGCTCGCCCTCGGAGTCGGCTTCGTGCCGATCCGCAAGGCCGGCAAGCTGCCCCGCGCGACCCATGCGGTGTCCTACTCGCTGGAGTACGGCGAGGCCACGCTCGAGGTGCACCGGGATGCGATCGCGCCCGGCGAGCGAGTCCTGCTGATCGACGACGTCCTGGCCACCGGGGGCACCGCTGCGGCCACCCGGGAGCTCGTCGAGGCGTGCGGTGGAACGTGTGTCGGAGTCGCCGTACTCCTGGAGCTCAGCTTCCTGCCGGGCCGCGCCACGATCGGCGATCTGCCGCTCAGCGCCATCGCGTCGGTCTGACTCCACCCCGTCACTAGACTGATCCAATGACCGAGGAGATCAGCACCCCTGTGACACAGGAGCGTGCCTCCGAGGTGCCTGTCTCGGCGCGGAGCATGCGCTCGCGCCTGGCGCGCATCGGTGCCAAGGCGCCGACGGGCAACCCCGTGCTCGAGCCGCTGTTCCGCTCGGTGCGCGCCAACCACCCCAAGGCAGACCTGGCGTTGCTGGAGCGTGCCTACCTGGTCGCCGAGAAGATGCACGGCACCCAGATGCGCAAGAGCGGTGACTCCTACATCACCCACCCGCTCGCCGTCACGACGATCCTGGCCGACATCGGGATGACCGAACCGACCCTGGTCGCGGCGTTGCTGCACGACACCGTCGAGGACACGCCCTACACGCTCGAGGAGCTCCGCAAGGAGTTCGGTGACGAGGTCGCCATCCTCGTCGACGGCGTCACCAAGCTCGACAAGGTGCAGTACGGCGACTCCGCGCAGGCCGAGACGATCCGCAAGATGATCGTCGCGATGTCGCGCGACATCCGGGTGCTCGTCATCAAGCTGGCCGACCGGCTGCACAACATGCGCACGCTGCGCTACCTCAAGGCGGAGACACAGGAGCGCAAGGCCCGCGAGACCCTCGACATCTACGCCCCGCTCGCGCACCGCCTCGGCATGAACACCCTCAAGTGGGAGCTCGAGGACCTCGCCTTCGCGACCCTGCATCCGAAGATGTACGACGAGATCGTGCGCCTGGTGGCAGATCGCGCGCCCTCGCGTGACCAGTTCCTGGCCGAGGTGATCGCCGGGGTCGAGGCCGACCTGCGTGAGGCGAAGATCAAGGCCAAGGTAACCGGACGGCCGAAGCACTACTACTCGATCTACCAGAAGATGATCGTGGGCGGCCGCGAGTTCTCCGACATCTACGACCTGGTCGGCATCCGGGTGCTCGTCGAGGACGACCGTGACTGCTACTCCGTCCTCGGCGTGCTGCACTCGCGGTGGAATCCCGTGCTCGGGCGCTTCAAGGACTACGTCGCGATGCCGAAGTTCAACATGTACCAGTCGCTGCACACGACCGTGATCGGGCCGCAGGGCAAGCCGGTCGAGCTGCAGATCCGCACGTTCGCCATGCACCGACGGGCGGAGTACGGCGTCGCTGCGCACTGGAAGTACAAGGAGGACACCAAGGACGGGGTCGACACCGATGCCCGCGCCGGTTCCTCCCAGTTCGGCGACGACATGTCGTGGCTGCAGCAGCTGCTCGACTGGCAGCAGGAGGTCGAGGATCCGGGCGAGTTCTTG
>NZ_JANPEO010000480.1:0-4213 GCF_031422975.1 Nocardioides sp.
CGTTCAGCGTGCCTGCTGTTCCACCGTTGGTGTACGACGGTGGGTTCAGGAACCCCTTCAGCAACGAGATGTCATTGCTCGAGCCGTCCGCGTTCGTCCGAGAGATCGTCTCGGTGAGCATCGAGTGGCCGAAGCGGTAGACGGCGTGCGCGAACTCGGCCCGGATGGCGGGGTTGAGGTCGGGTTGGGTGAAGGCGAACGGCTCGAAGGGGTTGATCGCCGGCTGGACCTTGCGAGCGAACTCCTCGAAGACCAGGTGCTGGTACTCCATCTCGGTGACGAAACGCGCCACCTGGAAGATCCGCTCACCGTAGTCGAAGGTGGTCGCGCTGACTGCCTGGTAGGAGGCCTTCAACGCGGCGTTCTCGGGCAGGTCCAACGTCGCCTGGACGTCGTCGATGAGTCGGTCGTGCTCGGAGTGGAAGACCTGGTGGATCGTGGTCAGGCCGATGTTCTCGTTGACCCGGCCGTCACCGGCGATGAAGTGCGCGTTGAGCATCTCGTCGTCGTAGGTCCCAGCCGGCTGGCTGGCGAAGTCGGCCGAGGCTGTGGTGTCCGCATCGGGACTCAAGCAGCCCGTCGGCACTCGAGGCGTCACACCGATGTCCGTCGTGCAAGGACCCACCTTGCCCGGGTCCGCATTGTGGGCGATGTCGGTGAGGAACGGCGTGTCGAAGTAGGCCACGTCGCTCGGAACCGGAACCGGGTTGGCGCGATCGCCCTCGACGAGGACGTCATCACCACCACCGAGTTTGCCGTCCGGGCCCTTGGTGACGTACTGCGGCATTCCGCGCAGGTCGCCAGGAATGAAGTTGCCGTAAGGGTCGACGGCGAGCATCGGGACGTTCAGCACGTCCTTGTCGACCAATTGGAGCCCGAGCATGGTCGCGGCCTGCTCCTTGGTCGACGCCCAGGTCGCCATGCCCGTGTCCGTGGTGTCGGGCGCCAGTGAGAACTGGCCGAGCAGCTTGCCGGTGGAGACCGGCTGGTTGGCGCCGTTCAGCGAGTACTCCCGCAGGAAGGCCTGGTGCGAGGCGTGGGAGGTGTACGTCTGGCTCTGGTCGACCCAGGGCGAGTCGGTGTTCTTCACGTCCCGGATGTCGTCGGTGGTCCCAAGGACGCCGTCCGGACCCGGCTGGTTGGTGCCACGGGTCAGCACCATGAACCGGAGGTTCGGGTCCAGGTCGTCAGCGTTGCCGAAGACGTGGTCCTTGCCCGCGACGAGCGGGTCGTCGTCCTTCAGGGGGACGAAGACCGTGCCGCTGCCGCCCTTGACCGTCTGGTCGATGCCGTGGTCGAAGAACTGGCCAAACAGCGTGAAGAGGGAGTTGTACGGCGGGGAGAGGCCGACGTCCGTGGTGACGTTGGGGATGAACAGCGTCTGGTACGACGGGGTGCAGCCGACTGGGACGGCCGCGATCGGCGGGTTAGCCAGCGGGTCCGGGTCGGTCGTGCATGGCTGGATGCCGGGGTTGCCCTGCGTCCGGACCGGGAAGCCGGCCGCGGCGATGGCCGCGGGGTTGGTGGAGGTCTGGTCCACGACCAGGTTGCTGATGATGCGAGGCTCGGTGTCGAAGACGTTGCCCGAGGTCTGGCTGTACGACGTCGATCCGGGAGGGCCGAAGCCCGGGGGCACGGCTCCCGCGTCCTTGAACGTGGCGGTTGTCAGCCGCGGGAACAACTCGTCGGCGGCGCCGATCTTCTCCTTGCCGGGCACCAGGTTGTTGCACGAGCCGTCGACGGTACGCAGCCCGAGCGAGAGCAGCGGACTGGAGAGCTGGTTCGGCCCGGTGCCGACCAGCGCGCCACACGGGCCCGTCGCGGGCGTCGTGTTGGCGACGTGGGCCTCGGCGATCTTGATCTGCTTGAGGATGAAGGACAGATCGGACGCGGTGACCGTGAATCCCTGGCCGACCGTGCCGGCCGCGTTCGCGGGCGCCTGTGCCAGCGGCGAGATCATGGCGACGATCAGGATGAGGGTCGCGACCGCGTAGGCCTTGCGGCCAAGGCGCTGGCGCCTCGGGGTGCTCTTGAAAGTCTGCTTGATTGGACTCATGACATGCCCATCTCGGTAGTGGTGCCGTGGCTCGACGCACGTAAAGGTGGTCCAACGTGTGCCTTGCCACCTTGGGAAATCCTTGGAGACGGCGTTGTCCCGGCCCGGGCGGGGCGCAGATTCCGAGCGGGTCACTCCGAATGGGGGGTCGGGCCCCCGCAGGGGGGGCTACCGGGCTCCCCACGCGCCGAGACACGATCTCGGGGTGGAGGGGGCAAGATGATCGACATCAGCGTGTTCGGGCCAACCGTCATCTCCGGCGGGGGTGGCCGCATCGCCGCGGCGGATCTCGGGGGAGCCAAGTTGCGTCAGCTTCTGGAGATGCTGGCACTCGATCTGGGCCGGCCGCTGCCCAAGGACCGGATAGCCGAGCGGCTGTGGGACGGCCGGCCACCGGCCAGCTACATCGCCACCATCGAGAGCTACGTGTGCGTCCTTCGACGTCGGCTCGGCCTCGTCGGTGGCCGGCGCGGTCCGCTCGCCACCACCTCCCACGGCTACGTACTCGACCCGGAGCTGGTACGCGTCGACGCGGTGCAGGTGCAGGAGCTCCTGCGGGCCCACGACGCCGACGTCCCGCGCGCCCTGGACCTCGTGTCCGGGGAGCTGCTGGCCGATGAGCCCTATGCCGCCTGGGCCACGGAAGCACGTGACTCGTTCGCCGAGCTGCTGGCCGACCGGTGCACGCATGCCGCCCGCCAGGCCAACCTCCGTGGAGACTTCGAGGTCGCCGTACGGCTGGCCCGTGAGGCGACGCGTCGCAGCTACGTCTCCGAGCCGGCGGTGCGAGAGCTGATGAAGGGACTCATGGGGACCGGTTGCCGCGTCCAGGCTCTCGGTGTCTACGAGAGCCTGCGCAAGGACATGGCCGAAGACCTCGGACTCGGACCCGAAGTCGAGACCCAGTCCCTCTACTTCAGGATCCTTCGGGGGAGCTCGGAGGAACGGCGCCCGCAGATCGGGGGGGACGAGATCTCGGCGCTGCTCGAGTTTCTGCGGAGTGCCCTGACAGCGGACTTGACCATGATCATCGACCGCCCCTCGATGTACGAGGTGGGCCAGTTGCTGATGGCGCGGGCCGGCTGACGGCTCCGCACGCACGAAGCCCGCCGACGCTGGCTGGTGCGGCTGGGTCGTCGTGCGGGGCACCCTGAGGATTCCCGGTCGTCCGGGCCGCAGATGCCCCCACTCGCGGATGCGACAAGATGACCGCATGCGCGTGCTGATTGCTCCTGACAAGTTCGCCGGCACGCTGACCGCGGTCGAGGCGTGTGACGCGATCGCCCAGGGTTGGGCGCGACGCTCGCCCGACGACGCTCTCGACCTGGCGCCGATGGCCGACGGCGGCCCGGGATTCGTCGACGTCCTCCACGCAGCCCTCGGTGGCGAGCTGCTCGGGATCACCGTCAAGGCACCACACGGCGAACGCGTGCCGGCGACCATCTTGTTCGTCGAGGACGTCGCCTACATCGAGACCGCCCAGGCCGTCGGGATCCACCTGATGGACGGTGGTGCCGAGTTCGGCGACAGCGTCGGGGTGGGCGAGCTGATCCTTGCCGCGATCGAGTCCGGCGCCCGCAAGATCGTGGTGGGGCTCGGCGGCTCGGGCACCAATGACGGCGGCGCCGGCGTGCTGGCTGCGCTGGGCGCGACGTCCGACGGCATCCTCGACAGCGGCGCGATCGCGCTGGACACCGTGACCACCGTCGACCTGGGACCGGCCAAGGAGCGGCTGGCCGGCATCGAGCTGGTCGCTGCCACCGACGTCGACAACCCGCTCACCGGACTCTTCGGCGCCACCAAGACCTTCGGCCCGCAGAAGGGCATCGACGAGGACCGGATCGTCGAGATCGACGGCGTGCTCGAGAAGTTCGCAGCGGCCACGGATCGGCGGACCTCCCTGGAGAAGGGCGCCGGCGCCGCCGGGGGCATCGGCTTCGCGCTGCTCGCTCTGGGCGCCACCCGCCAACCCGGGATCGCGCTGGTCGCGCACCACGTCCGCCTCGCGGAGCGGGCCGCCCAGGCCGACCTCGTCGTCACCGGCGAAGGTGCCTTCGACTTCTCCAGTCGCTCGGGCAAGGTGCCCTACGGCGTCGCCGAGATCGCCGCCCAGGCGCTGCGTCCCTGCATCGCTCTCGCCGGTCAGGTGCTGGTGGG
>NZ_JANPEO010000481.1:0-5697 GCF_031422975.1 Nocardioides sp.
CTGGACGTCGAGATGCCGCGTCTGTCCGGGATCGAGCTGATCGGCCAGGTCAGGGCGCACCCGACAGCAGGGGCGTCGCGCGTGCTGATGCTCTCCGGGGTGACCGGTCGCGACTCGGTCCTGCGAGCCCGTTCGGAGGGAGCGGATGAGTATCTGTCGAAGCCGTTCCGCCTCGGTGAGCTGAGCGAGCGGGTCAGGTCCCTGATCGCGCAGGGCCCCGTCGGTCAGGTCGACTCGGCGTCGCAAGCAGCCCTCCCGCCGGTGGACTCATGATCCCACGTGCCTCAACGACGTCGGGAGCGCTCATGCCCGGGTCCACCTTGACGGTGCGGGTCCCGGCGTCGTACAGCGACACACTGGCCCGGGTCCACGAGCGACTCACCTTCGAGGGGCTGCGCGTGGTCAGCGAGCTCGACCTGACCCGGTCCCTGCGCGACGACCTGGGCGTCGACGTGCCTGACCAGACGATCCTGGGCGTGTGCCGTTCACAGCTGGCACACGAGGCGCTGAGCGTGTCGCCGACGGTCGCCATGCTGTTCCCGTGCAGCGTGGTCGTCCGCGCGGTGGGCGAGTCGGGCACCCTTGTCCAGACCATCGACCCCGAGGCGTTGATGGCCCTGATCGGCGACCATCCCACTCTGCGCGAGCTGGCGCGTGACGTGCGGGAGCGACTGGTCGCCACCTTGTCCTCCGCCGTCACCGGCTGGTCGGCGGATAAGGTCCGGCCATGACCGACCCCGTGGATCGCGACCGGCCGCCGAGGCCGACCTGGCAGCTGGCACGACCCTTCATCGTGGTGTCCGCCGCCGGGCTGCTCAGCCTGCTGGCGACGCCCATCGATGTCAGCGCTGTCGCACTGTCGGGTGTCGTTGCCCTGTTCATCGCCACCATCCTCGTGCTCGCACTGTCCCTGCGACGCTCGGAGCGCTCGTGGCTCGATGCGGCACCGGCCTTCCTGTTCTTCCCCGTCGTCGCTCTCGTGCGCGACATCGGCGGCGGGGCGGAGTCCGGGGTGGCCCCGCTCATCTTGCTACCGATTCTGTGGCTGGCCCTCACTGGGACGAGGCGAGACATGGTGATCGCCGCTGTCCTCACCGCGGCCGTCTTCGTGGTGCCGATCATCCTCGTCGGAGGCTCGGCCTACCCGACCGAGGACTGGCGCCGGGCCTTGCTCTGGACGCTGATCGCGGCCTTGATCGCGCCCGTCGCGCACGACCTCGTCCGCCAGCTCGCCCGGGAGACGGGCCGAGTAGCCGCGGCCGCGGCCGAGAAGGACGACATCATGCGGGGGGCACGACTGACGAGCATCATCTCCACTGAGGTCGACGGCACCATCCGATCCTTCAGCAGCGGCGCCGGAGAGCTCCTGGGCTACTCGGCGGAGGAACTCGTCGGCCTCGCGTCGCTGGAGAAGTTCCACGAACCGACCGAGGTCGAAGAGGTCGCCGCGGAGCTGGGCGTCGACCCCGGTTTCGGGGTCTTCGTGGCGCTCGCTGGAGCTCCGAGCCGGATCTGGACCTATGTGCGCGCCGACGGCACCCATCGAGTCGTCCGGCTGGCCGTCACGGAGGTCAACGACTCGCTCGGGGTGGCCACGGGCTATCTCGCGGTCGGTGTCGACACGACAGCGGCGGTCGAGAGCGAGCGACGTCTTGCGCAGGCGGAGGCACAGTGGCGGGTGCTCATGGAGCACCTCCCCGACACCACCGTGATCATCGTCGACGAAGCGCTCGACGTCCAGCTCGTCGCCGGAGCCGGTGCCATGCGGCAAGGGCTGCGCGGCACCGAGGGGCGTCCCCTGTCCGAGGTGTCGACCCGTCCCGAGAACATCCGGCTCCTGACGGGACTCGTCCAGAGCGCGTTCGACGGCATCGCGAGCACATCAGAACTCCAGGCGAGTGCCAGCGGTGACGAGCACCAGGTCTTCGTCACTCGCCTTCCTCGCTCGCGCGACGGCATGCAGGCCATGATCCTGGCGCGTGACGTGAGTGCCGAGCGCGAGCGCGAACGAGCACTGCTGCGAGCCACCGAGCGGAGCGAACGCCTGTTCGCCGACGCGCCCTACGGCGTCCTCGTCCTGGGCAGGGACGGCGTGGTGCGCCGCGCCAACGCGGCCGCCACCCGGATGCTGGGTCGGGAACCGACGCAACTCGTGGGTCAGCACCTCTCGTCGATCGGGGGACCGGTCGGCCCCACCTTGGTCGCCGACCACCTCGGCCGCGTGGTTGAGGCTGCGGGTGAGTCGATCGAGACGTCTCTCGAGATACTTGACGCCCTCGGCACACCTCTCCACGTGGTGCTGAACAGCCGGTTCCTGGCTCACGAGGACGCGGACGACGAGGTGATCCTCGTCAACGTCCTCGACGTCTCCGAGCGGCGCAGGTACGAGGAGCGCCTGGCGCACCTCGCGAACCACGACACCCTCACGGGCCTGCCCAACCGACGCGCCTTCGACGCCGAGCTCCAGCGGCACCTGGACCGGTGCAAGAGGTACGGCCACAAGGGTGCCCTCCTGCTCTTCGACCTGGACCAGTTCAAGCAGGTCAACGACACGCTCGGCCACGCGGCGGGCGATCAACTGCTGATCGCCATCGCCTCGTTGCTGCGTCACGGCCTGCGGAGCACGGACGCAGTCGCCCGCCTGGGCGGGGACGAGTTCGCCGTCCTCCTCCCCGAGGCCGATCTCGCGGAGGCAGAGGGCGTCGCCGACGCCATCGTCGAACGCATCCGCCTGCACGCAGCCACGCTTGAAGGAGTCCCCCGACGTGTCACGGCCAGCGTTGGCGTGGTGACCTTCGTGGCTGCGAGCGAGCACGAGATCGACATCCTCGCGCTGGCCGACATGACCATGTACGACGCCAAGGAAGCCGGCCGCGACCAGTCCGCGATCCTCGAGGAGAACTCAGCGAGGCCGCCCCGCTCCGGGGCCCGCCTTCAGTGGCAGGCACGGATCGAGGAAGCCCTCGCCAACGACACCTTCGAGCTCCACCTGCAGCCCATCATCTCGTTGGCCACCAATACAGTGACCGCAGCCGAAGTCCTGCTCAGGATGTCCCTCGACGGGCAGCTCGTCGCGCCGGGGCGCTTCCTTCCCGTCGCCGAAAGGGTCGGGCTGATGCCCGAGGTCGATGCCTGGGTCCTGCGCAACAGCATCCCCCTGCTGGCGCGACTGCGTCGCTTCCAGCCGGACCTGAGCATCGAGGTCAACCTGTCCGGGCTCTCCATCGGCTTGCCGGTCATCGAGGAGACGATCAGGGCCTCACTTCTGCTCCATGACGTCGAACCCGGTGCCCTGATCCTGGAGATCACCGAGACGGCCGCGGTCGCCGACGTCGGCCTCGCCCGTGAGTTCGCCGAGCGGATGACCGAGCTGGGCTGCAAGTTCGCGCTGGACGACTTCGGTGCCGGCTTCGGCTCCTTCTACTACCTCAAGCACCTGCTCTTCGACTACGTGAAGATCGACGGGGAGTTCATCTCCCACTGCCACACCTCCGAGATCGACCGCACCATCTTGAGATCCATCGTCGGCATCGCTCGCGACCTGGGCAAGAAGACCATCGCCGAGTTCGTCTCGGACGAAGGCATCCTCGAGGTCGTCCGTGCCGAGGGAGTCGACTACGCGCAGGGATACCTGCACGGCATGCCCGTGGCCGAGGAGCTCTTCGCGCTGATGCTCGAGTCTCGCAGCGCGGGAGCTGCCCCGTGAGGCCCTGAAGACCCGCCACAGGCCGCTCGCAATCCCCCGGCGAGCAGCCTGTGGCGCTTGGCTCGCCGACGGCGAGGACGAGATGCCCGCACCGACCCCCCCGCCGGTCGGGCATCTCGTCGACCGGACGGAGTGGACCTAGGGTCTGCACCATGCAGCTCGTCCTCGCCTCCGCCTCCCCCGCCCGCCTCGCGACCCTGAGGAGCGCGGGCCTGGACCCGACGGTGATCGTCAGCGGCGTCGACGAGTCCCAGCTCGACGGTCTCCCGCCGGCCGAGCTGGCACTTCAGCTGGCCGAGCTGAAGTGCGCCGCGGTCGCGACGCTCGAGGACGTGCCCGCCGGATCCCTCGTGCTCGGCTGCGACTCGGTGCTCGAGCTCGGCGGCGAAGCCTTCGGCAAACCCGACTCACCGGACGTGGCAACCGAGCGGTGGCGCAGGATGCGCGGCAACTCCGGCCTGCTCCTGACCGGCCACTGCCTGCGCGACACCGCGACCGGCCGGGTCGCCGCCGCGACGGCCAGCACGGTCGTGCACTTCGCCGACCTGAGCGACGCGGAGATCGCGGCGTACGTCGCGACCGGCGAGCCGATGCAGGTGGCCGGCGCCTTCACCGTCGACGGTCTCGGCGGCGCGTTCGTCACCCGGATCGAGGGTGATCACCACAACGTGGTGGGCGTCAGCCTCCCCCTGCTGCGCGACCTGGTGGCCGAGCTCGGGCACGAGTGGACCGACCTGTGGCGGCCGGTGCGGACGTGACGCCCGGCGCACGGGTCGCCTCGCGCCGTCACACTCCGTCGAGGGCCTCGACCTCCTCGCGGATGCCGAAGACGAACTGTCGCGTCAGCACGAAGCGTGCCGCATTGCCGAGCGCCAGCCCGATCACGTTGGCCGAGATGTTGTCGGACAGCGGGTCATCGAGACCCATCGCGTTGCGGCTGATCCACAGGCAGGCCATCGGAATGAGCATGGTGGCGACGCTGATGAACACGAACGCGGTGCGGCCACCGTCGAGATGACTGGTGGAGCGGTGGCGGAAGGCCCACGAACGGGTGCCTCGGAAGCTGACCACTGCCCCCACCAGGTTGGCGATGACATAGCCGAGGATCGGGTGGTCGTTGAGGGGCGCGACGTGCGCGGTGTTGAAGCCGTGGACCAGTCCGTTGAACAGGATGAAGGACACGATCGTGGCGCCCAGGCCCACAGCCAGGTAGCGCCCGATCTCTCCCGCCAGCCGGCGGCCACTCGACGTCACAGCTGCAAGGCTACGACGATCGGCTCCACGAGCCCGCATCTCGCGCGCCCGGCGGCGGGTTGGTCTATTCCACCGGCAGGCCGAGACCGCGCGCGATCAGCATCCGCTGGATCTCCGAGGTGCCCTCGCCGATCTCGAGCACCTTGGCGTCGCGGTAGAAGCGGACGACGGGGTATTCCTCCATGAAGCCGTAGCCACCGAAGACCTGGGTCGCGATCCTGGTCGCCGTCACGGCGGACTCGGTGGCATAGAGCTTGGCGATCGACGCGGCCTGCTTGAAGTCCTTGGTCGACACCCCGGCGCCCGCTTCCATCGCGTCCTTCATGGCCGCGGCCTTGTAGGTGAGCAGGCGCGCGGCCTCGAGCATCACCTGGAGGTCGGCGATCTGGAAGGCCACGCCCTGCTTGCGGCCGATGGGGCCGCCGAAGGTCTGGCGGTCCAGCGAGTAGTCGAGCGAGAGGTCCAGGCACGCCTGGATGCAGCCGACCGCGAGGGCCGCGATCGCGACGCGTCCGTCGTCGAGGGTGGCGAGGAACTGGGCGTAGCCACGGCCTCGGTCACCGAGCAGGTTGGCCTCGGGCACGCGCACGTCCTCGAAGGACAGCGGGTGGGTGTCGGAAGCGTGCCAGCCGAGCTTGTCGTAGGCCTTCTCGGCGGTGAAGCCGGGGGTGCCACTCGGGACGATGATCGTGGAGAGCTCCGGCCGACCGCCCTCGCGCTCGCCGGTGCGGGCCGTG
>NZ_JANPEO010000482.1:0-8090 GCF_031422975.1 Nocardioides sp.
GCCACGATCACCGGGGAGCCGGGTGCCCTCGACGACGCGCTGACCCTGCTCGATCTCCCGGCGGTCGCCGATCTGCTCGGCCCGGTGCCCTCGGGCACCGACAAGGACGAGCAACGAGTCGTGATCCGGGTCCCGCTCACCTCCGGCAAGGCCCTGTCCGACGCCCTGGGGGAGCTCCAGCGCGTGCGCAGTGCCCGCAAGCTGGACGCCGTGCGGATCCAGGTCGACCCGCTGGTGATCTGAGAGATCTACACTCGGGTCATGTTCGGACTGGGGATCGCGGAGGTGCTGGTGGTTGCCGCCGCGCTCGGTCTCGCCCTGCTCGCCTCCGGACTGGTGGCGACGTGGGTCCAGGTCAACCAGCGATGGCACGTCCCCGGTCTGGGCCTCGACCTCGAGCGATGGCTGCTGACCACTCTCACGTCGTCCGCCCGCGGCTCGGCCGCCGAAGCGGCACCCGGACGGATCAGCCTCACCCAGCGGCGTACCCCGCCGTGGGCCGTCGTCCTTGCCGTCTTCACCTTCCCGCTCGGCCTGGTGTTCCTGCTCCACAAGGTCCCGCAGACCCTCCATCTGGTGATCACCGCCGACGAGCGCGGCGGGTCGCGCATCGACCTCCTGGGTGTGACCAGGAAGCGCACTCTCGACGCGCTCACCGAGGCGCTTGCCGTCCAGCGTGGTGCTGATGCCGAACCGGTGAGCAGCCGCCTCTAGCATGGGTGCCTCCCAAACCGAGGAGACGCACCACGTGGCCGTCCAGCCCATCCGATTGTTCGGCGACCCGATCCTGCGCAGGCGCGCGATCGAGGTCGATGACTTCGACAAGGAGATCCGCACTCTCGTGCAGGATCTGACCGACTCGATGCTCGCGGCCCCCGGCGCCGGCCTCGCCGCCCCGCAGATCGGCATCGGCCTGCGCGTCTTCACCTGGAACGTCGAAGGCCAGCTCGGCCACCTGATCAACCCCGTGCTCTCGCTCAGCGACGAGACCCAGGATGGCGCCGAGGGCTGCCTGAGCCTGCCCGAACTGACCTACGAGTGCCTGCGCGCGCTCTCCGTCGTCGCGAACGGGTTCGACATGTACGGCGAACCGCTGCGCATCGAGGGCTCCGACCTGCTCGCCCGCGCGGTCCAGCACGAGACCGACCACCTCGACGGGATCCTCTTCATCGACAAGCTCGACTCCGCCGCCCGCAAGGCGGCCATGAAGGAGATCCGGGAGTCCGACTGGTTCGGCCTCGAGCAGCCGACGGTCAAGCTCAGCCCGCACAGCACCCGCGGGTTCGGCATCTGATGCGGTTCGTGTTCGCCGGCACGCCCGAGGTGGCCCTGCCCGCCCTCGACGCGCTGGCCGCCTCCGGTCACGAGCTCGTGGGCGTGGTCACGCGTCCGGACGCCCCCGCAGGGCGCGGTCGTAAGCTCGTGGCCAGTCCCGTCGGACTGCGCGGCGACGAGCTCGGCGTGCCCGTGCTCAGGCCCGAGCACCCCCGTGACCCGGCGTTCCAGGCCGCGCTGCAGGAGCTGCGCCCCGACGTGTGCGCGGTCGTGGCGTACGGCGCCATGTTGCCGCAGTCCGCGCTGGACATCCCCGAGCACGGCTGGGTCAACCTGCACTTCTCGATCCTCCCGGCGTGGCGCGGCGCGGCGCCGGTGCAGCACTCGATCTGGGCCGGCGACGAGATGACCGGCGCCACGACCTTCCGGATCGTCAGGGCGCTCGACGCCGGGCCGACCTTCGGTGTCATGACCGAGCGGATCCGGCCCACGGACACGGCCGGCGACCTGCTCGCTCGCCTGGCCGAGGGTGGTGCCGAGCTGCTGGTGCGCACCCTCGACGGAATCGCCGACGGCACGCTCGAGGCACGGGAGCAACCGGCCGACGGCGTGAGCATGGCGGCGAAGATCCTGGTCGAGCACGCCGAGATCGACTGGACCGATGCCGCCGAGCGGATCGATCGACAGGTCCGGGCGTGCACTCCCGCGCCGGGCGCGTGGAGCACGTGGGAGGGCGAGCGCTTCAAGGTCGGTCCCGTCACCGTCGCGACCGGGCGTGAACGCCTCAAGCCGGGTGCCCTCGAAGTCACCAGGAGCGCCGTCTTCGTCGGCACCGGGACCCACCCGGTCGAGCTGGGTGAGGTGAAGGCGTTCGGCAAGAAGCAGATGCGGGCTGCCGACTGGGTGCGCGGCGTCACCGTCGCGCCGGGTGCACGACTGGCTCCGCACCGTTCCGATTGACCTGCGTCACCTTTCAACGAGTTGCACGTTAGCCTTCGCGGACGCCCACACATCTCGGAGGTCACCCGTGGCAATGCTCGGATTCCTGGACAGGCGCCACACCGTGGCGCCCCACTCCTACAACCGTTGGCTCATCCCGCCGGCCGCCCTCGCCGTACACCTGTGCATCGGACAGGCCTACGCCACCAGCGTGTACAAGAACTCACTGATCGAGCACTTCGGCGCCTCGCAGACCGCGATCGGCATCGTGTTCTCGATCGCGATCGTGATGCTCGGACTGAGCGCGGCGGTCTTCGGGACCTGGGTCGAGCGGGTCGGGCCGCGCATGGCCATGTTCGCCGCCGCCTGTTGCTGGGCGACCGGCTTCCTGGTGGGGTCCGTCGGCATCGCCAGCTCCCAGCTGTGGCTGCTCTACCTGGGATACGGCGTGATCGGCGGCATCGGCCTCGGCATCGGCTACATCTCGCCGGTGTCCACCCTGATCAAGTGGTTCCCCGACCGTCCCGGCCTGGCCACCGGCATGGCCATCATGGGCTTCGGCGGCGGGGCGATGGTGGCGGCGCCGGCCTCGCGGCAGCTGCTCTCCTTCTACGACCAGAACTACGACGCGACCGACCCGGCATCCCTGGCCGGCGGGCACGCCCTGACCCTGCTCTTCGTGACCCTGGGACTCGCCTATTTCGCGATCATGATGGTCGGGGTGGCCAACATCCGGGTCCCCGCACCCGGCTGGAACCCGGCCGGCTTCAACCCCGCGAAGGTCGCGACGAAGTCGCTCGTCACCGCGGAGAGTGTCTCGGCCGCCAACGCGATCCGGACGCCGCAGTTCTGGCTGCTGTGGACCGTGCTGTTCTGCAACGTCACCGCCGGCATCGGCATCCTCGAGCAGGCCAGCCCGATGATCCAGGACTTCTTCCGCGACGGCGAGACCTCCAGCGTCAGCGTCGCCGCGGCCGGCGGCTTCGTGGGCGTGCTGTCGCTGTTCAACATGGCCGGACGCTTCCTCTGGTCGAGCACCTCCGACGTGATCGGCCGCAAGCCCATCTACATGGTCTACCTCGGCCTCGGCATCGTGCTCTACGTCCTGCTCGCGCTCACCGGATCCGTTTCGACGGCCGTCTTCGTCCTCCTGGCCGCGATGATCATCTCCTTCTACGGCGGTGGCTTCGCCACGGTCCCGGCCTACCTGCGCGACCTGTTCGGGGTCTTCCAGGTCGGTGCGATCCACGGTCGGCTCCTCACCGCATGGTCGGCGGCCGGTGTGGCGGGGCCGCTCATCATCAACCGGTTCCTCGACAGCGCCGGCGGTGCCGGGACCCTGGACGCCGACGCCTACCGGCCGGCGTTGTTCACCATGGTCGGGGTGCTGGCGGTCGGCTTCGTCGCCAACCTGCTCGTGCGGCCGGTCGCCGCGAAGTTCCACGAGGACATGGCGCAGCACACTCCCGAACAGGAGCCCGACGCGGCCGTCAGCGAGGTCGTCGACGACGCGGCGCCGGCCGGTGCCGGCACGATCCGGCTGGTGCTGGCGTGGTCCGTGGTGGGCATCTTGTTGGCGTACGGCGTGGTCGAGACACTCACCACCGCGCTGAAGCTGGTTTCGTGATCTGGGGGAGGAGCCCCGCGAGATGACGTACGGTCGGACCCCATGACCTCCCCCCTGTCTGCTGTCCGACCACGCCGCGCTGCTGCTCTCGCCGGTGCCGTACTCGCCACGGTGCTCAGTCCCGTGCTGACCAGCGCGCCCGCGCAGGCCGACCACGCCGGGGCCGAGCCGGGCCCCATCAACGCCGCCAGCACCTTCGGGTGGTGGAACCGGGGCATCCTCTGGCGCGAGGAGTTCGAGGCTCCCTACACCGGCGCGATGGGGCCGCAGTGGTCGGCAGCCGGCCCCGGGCAGGTGTGGCACCAGAACGGCATGCTGACACTCAACGCCACCAGCGAGGGCACCGTCAGTGCGACCCTGGCCGGCCCGGGTGACGAGGTGGGTCGCTGGGAGACGCGCCTGCGCAGTCGGCAGTACGGTCGCGGTGGCGCGCGCTACCGCGTGCTGACCGAGCTCGTGCCGGCCGCCGGTGCGGAGGAGAACTGCGGGGGACGCAACATCGCACTCGAGAGCTACACCCCCAACGGCCAGGCGGCCACGGTCTACGCGCGCACGCTGCCCGACATCGCCTACAAGGCGGCCAAGCCCGGCATGGACCTGGGCCGTGACCGGTGGCACACCTACGCCGTCGAGGTGACGCGGGACCGCGTCTCGTGGTTCATCGACGCCCATGTCGTGTTCACCGAGAGGCGTGACGACCTGCTCTCCGGCGTGCCGCTGACCGTGCGCTTCACCATGGAGGCCAAGCCCGACCGGGTCATGAACGTGAGCCGTATGCAGATGGACTGGGTTCGCCACTGGAGCCTCGAGGCGCCCAACCTCCACCCGGTCGACGCGTCGCCCACCCGCGCCGGCGTCTACAACCAGGCCTGCTGACCGGCGCATCGCGCCGGGTCTAGGCTCGCCTCTCGTGACCAGGCCCGCTCGACCCGAGGATGTCGACGAGATCTGTGCGGCGCTGCCGAGCACGGAGTTCGGTACGAGCTGGGGTGACGTGCCCACGTGGAAGGTGCCCGCCGGCGCGAAGGGCAGGGGGTTCCTGCTCTACCGCAAGCCGGGCCCGACGGCCATCGATCCACGGACGGGGGAGCGGTACCAGGACCTCCTGGTCATCATGACGTCCAGCCTGGCTGACAGGGCCAGTCTCGTGGAGGACGACTCGACGCCGTTCTTCACCATCGACCACTTCCGCGACTACAACGCAGTCCTCGTCCAGCAGTCGCGGCTCGGCGAGCTGACGCTCGAGGAGCTCACCGAAGTGATCCACGAGGCGTGGCTGGCCGTCGCGCCCGGGCGACTGGCAAAGGAGTTCCTCGCCGATGGCCAAGGGTGACCGGGTGGACGCGTCGCGGCTGGCGGCCTACGACGTGCTCAGGGCGGTGCGCCTCGACGACGCCTACGCCAACCTCGCGCTGCCGCACGTGCTCACCGAGCACAAGCTGGCCGGTCGTGACGCCGCCTTCACCACCGAGCTCGTCTCCGGCACCATCCGCTGGCAGGGCACCTACGACGCGATCATCGACGCCTGCCTGACCAAGCCCAGGCTCGAGGCCAAGGTCCGCGACGCCCTGCGGCTCGGCGTCCACCAGCTGCTCGCGATGCGGGTGCCGGACCACGCGGCGATCAGCACCAGCGTCGACCTCGTCCGTGCCCGGGTGGGGGTCGGCCCGACCGGCCTGACCAACGCGGTGCTCCGCAAGGTGAGCGCCGACGACCTCGACACCTGGATCGAGCGCGTCGCACCCGATCGGGCGCTCGATCCGGTGGGCTTCGCCTCCATCGCCCACTCGCACCCGCGCTGGGTCGTCGAGGCGCTCGGCGAGGCCCTCGGCACGGCCGCGGAGCTGTCTGCGTTGCTGTCCGCTGACAACGCTGCCCCGAAGGTGATGCTCGTCGCCAGACCCGGACTGTCCTCGGTCGACGAGCTCATCGCGGCGGGCGGGGTGCGCGGCACCTTGTCGCCGTACGCCGTCGAGCTGGCCGGTGGCGATCCGTCGGCCGTGCCCGCCGTGGCCCAGGGCCGGGCCGGCGTGCAGGACGAGGGCTCGCAGCTGGTCGCCCTGGCCTTGGTCGAGGCCGCCCTCGACGGGCGTGACGAGCGCTGGCTCGACGTCTGCTCGGGACCCGGCGGCAAGGCTGCGCTGCTCGCGGCCCTCGCCGCCCGGCAGGGCGCCCGGGTGCTGGCGAACGAGAGCCAGCACCACCGCGCCAAGCTGGTCGTGCGGGGCACCCGGGCCGCCGCGTCCGGGCTCAGCGGGGTGGTCACCGGCGACGGCACGCGGCCGCCGTGGCGCGAAGGCACGTTCGACCGGACCCTGGTGGACGCCCCCTGTTCCGGGCTGGGTGCGCTGCGCCGCAGACCGGAGTCGCGCTGGCGACGTACGCCGCAGGACCTCGACGTGCTCGTCCCGCTGCAACGCGACCTGCTCGCCTCGGCGATCAGCTCGACGCGACCCGGCGGCGTGATCGTCTACGCGACCTGCTCGCCCGTGCTGGCCGAGACCACGGGGGTCGTGACGGCCGTGCTGGCCGGGCGCGATGACGCGCACCTGGAGGGCACGCGGCAGCTGTGGCCGCACCGGGACGGCACGGACGCGATGTTCATCGCCACCATCCGGCGCCACTGAGCGGCTCCTAGTGTTCGTCATACCCACATTGCGGGTTCCCTCTGGTGGCGTTCGCGTGGATGATGATGTGCGGGGGACCGATCGAGGTGATCGGCGGAGAAAACGGGATCGAGTCTCACAGTGCAACGTCGAATACGAGCCACAGTGGTGGCCGCGGCCCTGATCGCGCCGTGGGCGATGGCTCCTGCCCACGCTGACGGCGTGGGGTCCGTCACCACGATGACCGGCCCCGGCTCGCCGCTCGACGGGATGTATCTGACGTATGTCGGCTGCGACACGATCGGCGGCGTCGCGAGTGCCCCCGCGACGCGGATCAACCGCGGCCCTGATGCCGCGCCGCTCGGCCGCCGCAGCTTCGGCCTCGTGCCTTCCGGGGCCGGCACCGGCTCCGGACCGACGATCTCGTTCCTTTCGCTCGCCTCCCTCGGGGCCGGCGTGGACGTGCGCTCCTCGAACGGCACGACGGGTGTCTCCTACATCTGGGTGACTTCCCTCGACGCCCCGCTCGGGCATGCGTGGCGCGGTCGCGCCTCCCTGGCGGTGTCACCTGCCTCCTGGCAGCACGTCGACACGGCGACCCTGCCCTACGAGTGGCAGCTCATCGACCTGACCACCGGCACGGCGATCGCGGTGGAGTCGTCGACCCCCACTGACTTCGTCGCCCGGCACGGCGACGGCGCGGGCTACGTCGTGACCGGGTTCGGCTGCGACGGCAACGCGTTCAACGTCGACGCGGTCACGGGCAACGGCCGCGTGTGGGACTTCGAGGGGCTGAGCCTCGCCACGTCGATCACGGCATCCGCGCAGACGGTCGTGGAGGGGGAGCAGGTCTCGGTCGCGGGCTCGGTCACCGACGGCGGTGGCCGGATCACGGGCGACCCGCTCGTCCTCCAGTCCCGGGTGCCGGGAGCCGTCGAGTGGACCGACGCGTCACCGTTGAGCTACGTGGGTCCCGACGGCTTCTCCCGCGCCACCGTGGCCGTCACCGAGACGCAGGAGTTCCGCTGGCTGCGCCCGGAGAGCGAGTACGCGGACGCGGGCGCCAGCGAGCCGGTGCTCGTCACCGCCACACCCGGGCAGGCTGACGCGCCGGCTGGCTAGGGTGCCGCCATGGCGACCTCACCCAGCATCGAGATCGAGGTGGACGCGCACGTCGTCCGGGTGAGCAACCCCGACCGCGTCTACTTCCCCGAGTCTGGCGCCACCAAGCTCGACCTGGTGGAGTACTACCTCGCCGTCGGCGACGGGATCGTCAACGCGCTCTTCGAGCGGCCCTGCATGCTGCACAGGTTCCCCAAGGGACTGGCCGGCGACAAGGTGCACCAGAAGCGGATCCCCGCCGGGGCGCCGCCCTGGGTGGAGACGGTTCGGCTGCACTTCCCGCGGTGGAACCGCACCGCCGACGAGCTCTGCGTGACCGAGCTCGCCAGCGTCGTCTGGGCAGTGCAGATGTCCACCGTCGAGTTCCATCCCTGGAACAGCCGCCGCGCCGACACCGAGTCGCCCGACGAGTGGCGCATCGACCTGGATCCGGGGCCGGAGTGCGACTGGGAGACCGTCCAGCGGGTGGCCCACATCGCCCACGAGGTGCTCGACGAGCTCGGTGCCGTCGCTTTCCCGAA
>NZ_JANPEO010000483.1:0-5606 GCF_031422975.1 Nocardioides sp.
ACCACGAGGGGCCCGTCAGGACTCTCTGTCCCCTGAGCAACCACGACGAACGACTCCCCCTCCCCGATCGGCAAGCGGCTGCTGGTGACCACAGCGACCTTTCCCGGAGCGGGTGCCACGTCGACGACGGGCGGCTCCCCCTCCACCGAGGGGCTCGCCGCGACCACCGACCGGGCGCCGTCGACCACCTGGATCAGTGACTGGTCCCCACCCCCCGCCGAGAGGTCGATCGCAGTGCCCTGCCTGCTGGCCTGGCCGGCGGCATCGCTGGCCTGCTGCCGGGCCACATCAGTCAGCGATGCCTGGAGCTGGTGGCGCTGGAGGAGGATGAAAGCGATCGAGGCGGCAGCGAGCGCCAGCGCGACCACGAGGGTGGCGGCCAGCGACGCCCGCAGTCGCACCCCGCCGTGTCCCACGCGAGCGAGCCCCCTATCCACCGTCGCCTGCCAGCCGATAGCCCGCGCCACGCACCGTCTCGATGGAGCGGCGACCGAACGGCTGGTCGATCTTGCGTCGCAGATAGCCCACATAGACCTCGACGACGTTGTCGTCACCGTCGTAGTTGAGGTCCCAGACGCTCTGAAGGATCTCCGTCTTCGACACCACGTCCCCGCGATGCCTCATCAGGTAGTGCAGGAGGCCGAACTCGCGGGGCGTCAATGTGATCTCCGCGCCGGCCCTGGCCACAGCCCGACTGCGGGGATCGAGGGTGAGATCGCCGGCAGTCAGCAGGGGTGGCCGCTCGGGAGCACCTCGGCGGACCAGAGACCGCAGCCGCGCGACCAACACCACGAAGGAGAACGGCTTGGTGAGGTAGTCGTCGGCGCCGAGGTCGAAGGCGTCGACCTGGTCGTACTCGCCGTCCTTGGCCGTCAGCATGAGGACCGGCGTCCAGACATCCGCCGCACGCAGCCGTCGGCACACGTCGTAGCCGTTGAGTCGGGGCAGCATGATGTCGAGCATGATCACGTCATAGCCACCGGTCTCCCCGGCTTCCAGGCCCGCCTCACCATCGGTGGCGACATCGACGACGAAGCCCTCGGCCATCAGACCGCGACGCACCGTCTCGGCCAGCCTGACCTCGTCCTCCACCATGAGCACACGCACGTTTCAACCCTCTTTCTTCGTGCTACCCGCGCCATGATGCTCTGCCGCCGCTGTGAGGACGCTGTGAACCGACGAAGGGTGGCGCATTCAGGCGATCCCTGAGGGGCTCTCAGCGACGCTCAGCCTCCTCACAGCACGCCTCACGCAGGCTGTGTCGTGTCAGTCCGCACCCTGCGGTCGACGAAGGGAGAAGACCATGAGAAACCTCAAGCGCAACGCCGCGCTGATCGCCTCGACAGCAGTGATCGCCAGCGTGGGCATCGGTGGAGTGATGGCCGCCCAGGCCAACTCGTCGGCGGATGGATCGAGTGACAAGTCGTCGCAGACCGAGGTCGAGGAGTCCTCGGACGGCGCCGACCAGGGTCCCGACGCCGACCCGAACGAACCCGGCCACCAGGACGCCGACGAGACCGGCGAGACCGAGGGTGCCGAGGGTGCCGAGGAAGCCTCCGACGGCGCCGACCAGGGACCCGACGCCGATCCCAACGAGCCGGGCCACCAGGACGCCGACGAGAGCGGCGAGACCGAGTAGTCGTAGGGCCGGGGGCTTCTGCCTCTGGTCAGGTCCTGCGGATCTGGGTGCCCACCGCGCCGGCGATCACGTCGCCGGCCGCGGCCAGGGCGCCGATCGCGGCCTGCTTCCCGGTCTGCTGCACGAAGCCGCAGGCGGCCGACACCTTGGGTCCCATCGAGCCGGCCGGGAAGGTCAGGGCCTCGAGCTCGTCGGCCCTGACCTCACGCAGCAACCGCTGCGCGGGGGTGCCGAAGTCGGCCATCACGCCGTCCACGTCGGTCAGCAGGACCAGCAGGTCCGCATCCAGCCGCGCCGCGACCAGGGCTGCGACGTAGTCCTTGTCCACGACCGCTTCGACTCCCGCGAGCCCGTGCGGCCCCTCGACGACAGGCACCCCGCCGCCACCGGCGAGCTCGACCGTGGTGCCGGCGTCCAGGAGAGTGCGGGCGACCTCGATCTCGATGATCCGCTGCGGCAGCGGGGACGCCACCACGCGTCGCCAGCCGGCGCCGTCACGCCGCACGGTCCAGCCGTTGTCGCTGGCGAGCTCTCGTGCTCGCTGCTCGTCGTAGACCGTGCCCACGAACTTGGTCGGATCGCCGAAGGCCGGATCCCCCGCATCCACGACCGTCTGGGTCACCAGGGTCACGACGGGGGTCGTCAGCCCGGCGTTGCTGAGTCCCTGCTGCAACCAGTAGCCGATGACGCCCTGTGTCTCGGCCACCAGGTCGCTGAAGGGGTACGGCGACGTGAGGTTCTCGTCGGCGGCACTCTCGAGCGCGAGCATGCCCACCTGGGGCCCGTTGCCGTGGACCAGCACGAGCTGGTGCTCTGCGGCGGCCTTGGCAAGGTCCGGCGCGGCCTCGGCCACGTGCTCGAGCTGGATGGCGGACTCGGGGCTCTCCCCGCGGCGCAGCAGGGCGTTGCCACCGAGTGCGACCACGATCCTCATCAGCTGTCGCCCAGCGTCGCGACCATGACGGCCTTGATCGTGTGCATCCGGTTCTCCGCCTGGTCGAAGACGATGGATGCCGACGACTCGAACACCTCGTCGGTGACCTCCAGCGCCGTGAGCCCCGTCGATTGGAAGAGCTCCTCCCCCACCTCGGTGCCGCGGTCGTGGAAGGCCGGCAGGCAGTGCATGAACTTCACGTCCGGGTTGCCCGTGCCCGCGAGCATCTCCGCCGTCACCTGGTAGGGCGCCAGCAGCGCGATCCGCTCCCCCCACGCCTCGACCGGCTCCCCCATCGAGACCCAGACGTCGGTGTAGACGAAGTCCACCCCGGCCGTGCCGGTGGCAACGTCACTGGTGATCGTGATCCGGGCGCCGGTGGACTCGGCGATCCCCCGGGCAGCCTTGACGACATCCTCGTCGTTGCCGAGGGACGCGGGCGCGACCATGCGCACGTCCATGCCCAACATGGCTCCCGCCACGAGCAGCGAGTTGGCGGTGTTGTCTCGCGCATCACCGACGAACGCGAAGGCGATGAGGGTGTCGGGCTTGGAGGAGTGCTCGCGCATCGTCAGCATGTCGCACAGCGACTGGGTGGGGTGCCACCGGTCCGTCAGCCCGTTCCACACGGGCACGCCGGAGAACGCCGCCAACGTCTCGGCCGTGTCCTGGCTGAAGCCGCGGTACTCGATACCGTCGTACATCCGACCCAGCACCCTGGCGGTGTCCGCTGCCGACTCCTTGTGACCGATGTGGGAACCCGAGGGGTCGAGATAGGTCACGTGCGCCCCTTGATCGTGCGCCGCGACCTCGAAGGCACATCGCGTGCGCGTCGACGCCTTCTCGAAGATCAGCGCGATGTTCTTGCCGACGAGGTGCTGTTGCTCGGTCCCGCTGCGCTTGGCCGCCTTCAGTCGGGCGGCCCGGGCCAGCAGTGAGCGCCACTCGTCAGGGGTGTGGTCGAGCTCCTTCAGGAAGCTTCGCCCGAACAGGCTGTGCGAGGTCATGGCGTCACCGCTTCGCGCTCGATGGGGCAGGTCATGCAACGCGGGCCGCCACGACCGCGTCCGAGCTCGTCACCCACGACCGGGATCACCCGGATGCCCTGGTCGGTGAGGTAGGAGTTGGTGGCGGCGTTGCGCTCGTAGCCGAGGACGACTCCCGGTGCGATCGCGAGGAAGTTGTTGCCGTCGTTCCACTGCTCGCGCTCGGCACCCCGCTTGTCGATGGGCGTCTTCAGGACCCGGAGCTCGTCGACCCCGAGCGTGTCCGCCACCACGGAGAAGAGGTCGAAGTTCTCCTCGATCTTGAAGTCCCCGCTGTCGCCGACGGCCTTGAGCGTGAAGGACCGCAGCTCGGCTGGCAGGAACGGGTACACGCAGAACGCGTCCCGGTCGATCATCGTCATGACCGTGTCGAGGTGCATGAACGCACGCTCCTTCGGCAGCTCGACCACGATCACGGTGTCGACGTTGCCCGACTGGAACACGTTCCGCGAGAGGATCTCGACGCCTTGAGGCGTCGACCGCTCGCCCATCCCGATCATGAGCGCACGGTTGCCGATGACGGTGATGTCGCCGCCCTCCACCGTCGCGGAGTCATGGGCCAGCGAGTCGTTGCCGTACAGGTAGTTCATCTGCGTCGCGGCGAACATCGGGTGGAAGTTGTAGACCACCCGGGAGTTGATCGTCTCCCGCTTGCGTGCCCGCTTGGCCATCGGATTGACCGAGACGCCGTCATAGATCCAGGCCGAGTTGTCGCGCTGGAAGAGATGGTTGGGCAGCGGTCGCAGCAGGAAGTCGTCGGGAGCCAGATACTCCATCAGCAGGCTCGGCGCGTGCAGCAGCGGTGCCACGTCGCGCTTGAGGAGCCCCCCGATCAGCAGGCTGGCGAGCTGTGCTGCGGGGGTCGAGCCGACGAGCTCGTCGAGCGGCGCGTCGAGGGCCGGACCGAAGCGGGTGGTGGTGGTGAGGCGCTCCTGCAGGAAGACGCGGGCGCCTGTTTGCTCGAGGGCCTCGGCGAGCAGCGTCTCGAACTCGTGGACCACGACACCCCCGGCTTCGAGCTGGCCGACGAAGGCGTCGTGCTCCTGCCCTGCGCGGTCGGCCCACATGACGTCGTCGAAGAGCAGTTCGTCGACGTTGTCGGGAGTGAGCCGGCTCAGCTCGAGGCCGGGTCGGTGGACGATCGCCTGCTTGAGCACTCCGACTTCGGAGTCGACGTGGAAGGACATGGTGGTCTCTCGATTCGTGCGATGGGTCGTGGGTCGGCTCGTGTCGGTGGTCATCGGTAGTCCGGAACGGCGTCGGGCTGGGTCATGGAGCCGCGCATGCGCAGGTAGACCGGGATGCCGACGACGGACGCCCCACCAGCCATCAGGAACGGGCCCCAGACGACGTACCAGGAGCTGCCGGTGTTGCGGGAGTAGTAGATGAAGGCAATGGAGACCGCCAGCGCGACCAGCGACACCGACAGATCCAGGACGAAGCGTGGCGTGTGCCCCCGCTGGTGATCGTGCCAACGCCAGCTGATCTGCGCCAGCGCCGAGAAGGCGTACGGAATGGCCGAGGTGATCCCGGTCATCAGCACAAGGGTCGTGAAGACGGTCGCTCCGCTGGTGCCCAGATAGCTGATGACCACGGCGAGCGAGGCGAGCAGGGTCGAGGAGATGATGCCGAAGGCCGGGACGCCACGCGTCGACAACTCGCCGAACCGCTTCGGGAACAGGCCGTCCTTGGCCGCCGCGAGGGGCATCTCGGCGACGATCATCGTCCAGCCGTTGAGCGCTCCGACGCCCGAGACGATCACGGCCAGGGCCACGAGCGTGCCAGCCCACGAGCCACTGCCCACGATGGCGTCGGCCGCGGCGGAGTACGACGCCTTGTTGTCGTCCATCGCCAGCGCGCTGGCGGGCAGGATCCCGAAGACGGCGACCAGCGAGAGCATGTACACGACGCCGCTGGCGAGGGTCCCGAAGATGGTGGAGCGTCCGACGTTGCGCGCGGGGTCGCGCACCTTGGCCGCGGCGACCGA
>NZ_JANPEO010000484.1:0-4912 GCF_031422975.1 Nocardioides sp.
CCGGCCAGGAGCACTTCTACCTCGAGACGCACGCGTCGCTGGCGCTGGTTGACGAGGCCGGCCAGGTCTTCGTGCAGAGCAGCACCCAGCACCCGACCGAGACGCAGGAGATCGTCGCCCACGTGCTCGGCCTCCGCAGCCACCACGTCACCGTCCAGTGCCTGCGCATGGGTGGCGGGTTCGGTGGCAAGGAGATGCAGCCGCACGGGTTCGCAGCGGTCGCGGCACTCGGCGCTACCCTGACCGGCCGTCCGGTCAGGCTGCGACTCAGCCGCACCCACGACCTGACGATGACCGGCAAGCGGCACGGCTTCCACGCGGATTGGCGCGTCGGCTTCGACGACGACGGCCGGTTGCAGGCGCTCGAGGCGACGCTCACCTCCGACGGCGGCTGGAGCCTCGACCTGAGCGAGCCGGTGCTCGCGCGGGCGCTGTGCCACGTGGACAACGCCTACTGGATCCCGCACGTCCGCCTGCACGGTCGGGTGGCGCGCACCAACAAGACGTCGCAGACCGCGTTCCGTGGCTTCGGCGGGCCGCAGGGCATGCTCGTGATCGAGGACATCCTGGGTCGCTGCGCGCCCCTGCTGGGGATCGACCCGGTCGAGCTGCGCCGCAGCAACTTCTACGTCGAGGGCCAGGCCACTCCGTACGGCCAGGTGGTCCGCCATCCGGAGCGGGTCGCCGCCGCGTGGGAGCAGGTGCTGACGACCGGCGAGGTGGCGCGTCGACAGGGGGAGATCGCCGTCTTCAACGCCGCCCACGAGCACACCAAGCGTGCCCTGGCGCTGACCCCGGTGAAGTTCGGCATCGCCTTCAACTTCACGTCCTTCAACCAGGCCGGGGCGCTGGTGCACGTCTACCGGGACGGCTCGGTGCTGATCAATCACGGCGGCACCGAGATGGGCCAGGGCCTGCACACCAAGATGCTGCAGGTCGCGGCCACCACGCTCGGAGTCCCGCTCGACACGGTGCGGGTCGCGCCCACCCGCACGGACAAGGTGCCCAATACGTCCGCGACCGCCGCCAGCTCCAGCGCGGACCTCAACGGCGGGGCCATCAAGCACGCCTGCGAGCAGATCCTCGCGCGCCTGACGGCCCACGCCGCCGGTCGCGAGCTGCCGTGGGGGGACCTCGTCCGGGAGGCCTACTTCGCCCGCATCCAGTTGTGGGCGGCCGGCTTCTACCGGACCGAGGGCATCCACTGGGATGCCTCGACGATGCAGGGGCACCCGTTCAAGTACTTCGCCTATGGCGTCGCGGCTGCCGAGGTCGAGGTCGACGGCTTCACCGGCGCCTACCGCACGCGCCGCGTCGACATCGTCCACGACGTCGGCGACAGCCTCTCCCCACTCGTCGACGTGGGCCAGATCGAGGGCGGCTTCGTGCAGGGCCTGGGCTGGCTGACCCTGGAGGACCTGCGCTGGGACGAGTCCGCCGGCCCCGGCCGCGGTCGCCTGACGACCCAGTCCGCCAGCACCTACAAGCTCCCGAGCTTCAGCGAGCTGCCCGACGAGTTCAACGTCGCGCTGCTCGAGCAGGCCCACGAGGACGGCGTGGTCTACGGCTCCAAGGCGGTCGGCGAGCCCCCGCTGATGCTGGCGTTCGCCGTGCGCGAGGCGCTGCGCGAGGCCGTCGGGGCCTTCGGTGCGCCCGGCGCGAGCGTCGAGCTCGCATCACCGGCCACGCCGGAGGCCGTGTTCTGGGCGATCGAGCGAGCCCGTCACCCGGCGATGGGGGCCTGACATGCACTGGATCGCTGCCGTCGAGCTGCTCCGCATGCAGCGTGCTGCCGGGGTGCTGGTCACCGTGGTCGAGGTTCGCGGGCATGCGCCGCGCGACGCCGGCGCCAAGATGGTGATCGCGAAGGACCGCTCCTGGGGCAGTGTCGGCGGCGGCAACCTCGAGGAGACCGCCGTGGGGCGCGCCCGGGAGATGCTTGCGAGTGGTGGTGCTGCCCCCGAGCAGCTGACCCTCGGCCTGACCGACCGGGCTCGTACCGAGCACGGCCGCCAGTGCTGCGGGGGAGAGGTCACCGTCCTGTTCGAGCCGCTGCCGGTCGTGCCCGCGGTGGCGATCTTCGGTGTCGGCCACGTCGGCCTCGAGCTCGCCCGGATCCTGGTCCGGCACGACCTCGAGCTGCATCTCGTCGACTCCCGCGCCGACCAGCTCACGCCCGTGCGGCTGGCATGCCTCGACGACGGCGAGGGCGCCGTACGCGTGCATCACTCGCCGGTGCCCGAGCTGGCCCTGGGCACGGTGCCGGCCGGGGCACACGTGCTGGTGATGACGCACGACCACGCCGAGGACTTCGCGATCTGCGACGCCGCCCTGCGGTGCCACCACCTGGGCAGCGTCGGACTGATCGGCTCGGCCTCGAAGTGGGCGAGGTTCCAGCGGGGCCTCCTCGTCGAGGGCCACGACGAGGCGGCGGTCGGCCGGATCCACAGCCCGATCGGGGTGCCGGAACTCTCCGGCAAGGAGCCGGCGACGATCGCGGTCTCGGTGGCCGCCGACCTGCTGCGGCTGCTCGCAGCCGAGCGAGCCCGAGCCGACGCATGACGCCGGGCGGGGTGCTGTATCGGGCTCGCGCGTTCGACACGCCCGATGATCCGTTCTCCGACGGTGCGCAGACTCCCGGCTTCCGCTACGCCGACGACCTCGGCCTGGCGGTGTCCGACGCGGGCGTGATCACCAACCGTGGGCCGTTCGCGTCCGTGGCGGCCGCCCATCCGAACGCCGCGGTGATCGACCTGCGGGCCGGGATCCTGCTGCCGGGCCTCGTCGACGCCCACGTGCACTTCCCGCAGGTCCGCGTGATCGGCGCGCTCGGCATGCCGCTGCTGGAGTGGCTCGAGCGGTGCGCGCTGCCGGAGGAGCAGAACCTCGCGTCGCGCGACTATGCGGAGGTGATCGCGGGCGAGTTCGTGGCCAGCCTCATCGCGGCCGGGACCACGACGTCCCTGGTGTTCGGCTCCCACTTCGCCCCGGCCGTCGACGCGCTCTTCACCGAGGCGGCGCGCTTCGGGCTGCGGGTGACGAGCGGCCTCGTCGTGAGCGACCGGATGCTGCCGGAGCCGCTGCTCACGACGCCTGAGCGGGCCCACGCCGAAGCGGTGAAGCTGGCCGCGCTCTGGCACGGCCGTGGACGAGCCCGCTACGCCGTCACCCCGCGCTTCTCGTTGTCGGCCTCCGACGCGATCCTCGAGGCGTGCGCCGCCGTGATGTCCGAGGTCGAGGGCGCCTTCTTTACCTCGCACGTCAACGAGAATCTCGCCGAGGTGGCCACCGTCGCGGGCCAGTTCGCCGACCGGTCCGACTACGTCCACACCTACGACCACCACGGCCTGCTGGGGCCGAGTTCCGTCCTCGCCCACAACGTGCACCCCCTGGATGCCGAGTTGGACGTGCTCGCGACTCGTCGTACGGCGGTGGCGCACTGCCCGAGCAGCAACTCGGCGCTCGGCTCGGGACTGTTCCGGCTGCGTGACCACGTGGCGGCGGGCGTGCCCGTGGCCCTGGGCTGCGACGTCGGCGCCGGCACCGGCTTCTCCCTGTTCAAGGAGGGACTGCAGGCCTACTTCGTCCAGCGCCTGCTCGGCGACCGGGGCTTCTCGCTGACGCCCGCGCACCTCCTGCACCTCAGCACCGCGGCGGGCGCGGCAGCACTGGGACTCGACGACGTGGTCGGGGACCTCTCCGAGGGCAAGGAGTTCGACGCGATCTGCCTGCGCCCGCCCGCCGGGACCGCGCTGGACATCGGCCTGCGTCACGCGGGCTCGCCCGACGAAGCGTTGGGCAAGGTGTTCGCGCTGGCGAGTGACGCCGATGTGGCCGACGTGTGGGTCGGCGGGGTGCAGATCGCCTCCGGCGGCTTCCTGCGGGCCCTCAGTCCCCGGCGGCCAGGATCACGCGGTACGCCGGCAGGGTGAGGAAGTCGGGGCTCTCGGGTGATCACCACGCCGGTGTCGAGGGCGTGCGCGCATCAGTCGGTGAGGAGCTCCGTGCGTTCGGCAGCCAGGAGTACGGCGCCCACCAGCGAGGCACGTTCGCCGAGCTTGGAGGCGACGACCGGGGTCGAGGCGACCGCGTCGAGGGCATGACGGCGCAGCCCGATCCGGGCAGACTCGAGGAGCAGCTCTCCGGCGCGGGCCAGCTCGCCGCCGACCACGACCAGCGCCGGGTTGAGGAGGTTGACGACGCTGGCGAGCGCCCAACCGAGGTGGAGCCCGGCGTCCTCGAGGGCTCGCAGGGCCGAGACGTTGCCGTCACGGGCGGCCGCGACGATGTCGTCGACGGTGGCGCCGGGCAGCTGCAGGCCCATCATCGCCTGCAGGGCCACGGTGGAGGTGTAGGCCTCGAGGCAGCCCCGGCTTCCGCAGCGGCACACCGGCCCGTTCTCGTCGAGGGTGAGGTGCCCGATCTCCCCGGCCGTGCCGCCGGCGCCATGGAAGAGCTTGTCGTTGAGCACGATGCCGGCGCCCACGCCCGAGGAGACCTTCACGAACACTGACGTGTCGTGGCCACGGGCCACGCCCCGGCGGTGCTCGGCCAGGGCCCCGAGGTTGGCGTCGTTGTCGGTGTGGACCACGACACCGAAGACCTCGTGCGCGGCGTCCTGGGCGTTGACGCCGACCCAGCCGGGCAGGATCGCCGAGGTGCGGACCACGCCGTCGGTCATCGGGGCCGGCAGGCCCAGGCCCAGGGTCCGCACGGCGCTCCGCTCCAGCTTCGCGCCGGCCAGCAGGGAGTCCAGGACGGTGTCGGCCTCGGCCAGCCCGGCGGCGTAGGCATGCCCCCAGTCGTTGCGCCGCCGCCCCTCGGTTAACAGCTGGCCGGTGAGGTCCCCGATGGCGACCGCGACGTGGCTGTGGCGGAAGTCGCCGCCGGCGACGAGGCCGGCCCCCCGGGC
>NZ_JANPEO010000485.1:0-3031 GCF_031422975.1 Nocardioides sp.
CACGCCGTAGCGCTCCAGGGTCAGCTCGTCCCAGAGCTGCACGAACGCGCGCATCTTGCACATCTCCTCCACGAAGCGCACCCCGGCGTTGACGAAGAACGAGATCCGGCCGACGACCTTCTCGAAGTCGTCCTCGGAGACCTGGCCGGAGTTGCGGACCTGATCGAGAACGGCGATCGCCGTGCACAACGCGTAGGCGAGCTCCTGCGTCGGCGTCGCGCCGGCCTCCTGCAGGTGGTAGCTGCAGATGTTGATCGGGTTCCACTTGGGGATCTCGTGCACCGTGTAGGCGATCATGTCGCTGATCAGGCGCAGGGAGTGCTCCGGCGGGAAGACGTAGGTCCCGCGGGAGAGGTACTCCTTGATGATGTCGTTCTGGGTGGTGCCCGCGAGCTGGGCGGCGACCTCCCGGACGTCCATGCCCGGGTTCTGCTCCTCGGCGGCGACCTGGTACATCGCGAGCATCCACATCGCGGTGGCGTTGATCGTCATCGAGGTGTTCATCCCCGTGAGCGGGATGTCCTCGAACAGGCGGCGCATCTCGCCCAGGTGCGGGATCGGGACGCCCACCTTGCCGACCTCGCCGCGGCTGAGCGGGGAGTCCGGGTCGTAGCCGGTCTGGGTCGGCAGGTCGAAGGCGACACTGAGGCCGGTCTGCCCCTTGGCGAGGTTGCCCCGGTACAGCGCGTTGGACGCGGCGGCCGTGGAGTGGCCGGCGTAGGTGCGCATCACCCACGGGCGATCCTTCTCGGGGCGTGCGGCCTCGGCGAGCGGAGGGTCGACCTGCTTGTCAGTCATGGGCACAGGGTATGGCCCGTGTTACCCGGCAGTCACCGGATGGAACTGTGAAGAACCCCACCCGCTCAGGCGCTGGCGGCCTCGCGTTCGACGTAGAACGAGTGCGCCAACCGCGAGATGTGCATCATCCGGCGCACCGAGGGTCCGCAGTTGCGCAGGGTGAGGAGGTGACCCGAACGGCTCGCCTGCCGGGTGGCCACGGCGAGAACGCGGAGGGCGGTGACGTCGATGGTGTCCACCTCGGTCATGTCCACGATGACGTCCTGCTCGCCGCCCTCGAGGCGCTCGTAGATCGCCGTGCGCACCATGAAGGTGCTGCGCACGTCGAAGTCGCCGTGCAGGACCAACGCCGGTCCGTCCATCGTGATGTCCATCATGTTGTCCCCTGTGTCCCGAGATTGGACTCCCCCGAAGCCGCGCGGCACGTGACCGCCGTCACCGACTATGACGTAGTCGTACCCCATCGCGTTGCATCTAGGCCACACCTTTTTGGGTATGTCCCGGGCGCTACGCTCGGCGCCATGGTCAACCTCACGCGTATCTACACCCGCACCGGCGACGCCGGCTCCACCCGGCTCGGCGACATGAGCGAGACCACGAAGAACGATCTGCGCCTCCACGCCTACGCCGATGTCGACGAGGCCAACGCCACCCTCGGCCTCGCCCTGGCGCAGGGCAACCTCGAGGACGACGTCGTCAAGGTGCTCACCCACGTGCAGAACGACCTCTTCGACGTCGGCGCCGACTTCTGCACCCCCGTCGTGGAGAACCCCGAGTTCCCGCCCCTGCGGATCGAGCAGGACTACGTCGACCGGCTCGAGGCGTGGTGTGACCACTACAACGACGAGCTGCCCAACCTGCGCTCGTTCATCCTCAACGGCGGCACCCAGGGGGCGGCGCTCCTGCACGTCTCGCGCACCGTCATCCGCCGCGCCGAGCGGTCAGCCTGGGCGGCGTACGCCGAACACGGGGACTCCATGAACACGTTGGCGATCACCTACCTCAACCGCCTCTCCGACCTGGTCTTCATCCTCGCCCGGCACGCCAACCGCGAGAACGGCGACGTGTTGTGGGTCCCGGGAGGCGAGCGCTCGCCCGAGCAGGCACCCTGAGGCCGGGTTCAGACAGGTCGGCGGTCGCTGCCTGCGGTGAGCGGCTCCCGCGCGGACGGGACGACGAGGGCTGCCGGCATGAGGAGTACGGCGACGACGAGCAGCGCCTTGAGGGTGCCGACCTCGTCCCCGACGAAGCCGAGGAGCGGTGGGCCGGCCAGGAAGGCGGCGTAGCCGATCGTGGAGACCACGCTCACGCGGGCGGCCGCCCGGCCCGGGTCGTCGGCGGCGGCGCTCATGCCGACCGGGAAGCCGAGTGACGCGCCGCCTCCCCAGAGCACGATGCCGATCACGACGAGCGCCGGGTGCGTGCCGAAGACGATGAGCAGGACGCCGAGACCCGCCGCCGCCATCGTGCCCCACAGCATTGCCACCCGGCCGAACCGGTCGATCAGGGTGGTCCCGGCGAAGCGACCGACGGTCATTGCCGCCACGAAGACCGCGAAGCCGGCCACGCCGACCGCGTGCGAGACGTCGTGCCCGTCGACTAGGGCGACGGCCAGCCAGTCGTTGGCGGTGCCCTCGGTCGTGGCCAGCGCGAGCACCATCACCCCGATGAGCAGCGTGCGTGGCTCGAGCCACGCACGGGCGGCCGAGGTCCGGTGTTCGGCGTGGGTCTCGACGATGGGCAGGAAGCTGGGCGAGGTGACCCACACGACCACCAGCGCCAGCACGACCACGGCCACGAGGTGCAGCACGGCCGGCAGGTCCAGCTCGACCGCCACGGCACCCAGCAGCGCACCGACGACCGTGCCACCGCTGAACCCGGCGTGGAAGCGAGGCATGATCGTGCGGCCCAGGCCGCGCTCGACCTCCGCGCCCTCGACGTTCATCGCGACGTCCCAGACGCCGATGCCCACGCCGTAGAGGAGGAGCCCGACGCTGGACAGGGGCAACACCTCGCCGAGCCCCAGCGCGGCGATCGCCATCCCGGCCGAGGCCGCGACCGCTCCGAAGCGGACGATGCGCACGGTCCCCCACCGGTTGATGGCGGCGCCGGTCGTGGGCAGGGCGACCAGCGAGCCGACCGCGATCGAGAGCAGCAGCAGGCCGAGCTGGCCGTTGGTCAGCTCGAAGCTGGACCGCGCCTCGGGGATGCGCGAGACCCAGCTCGCGAAGAC
>NZ_JANPEO010000486.1:0-1862 GCF_031422975.1 Nocardioides sp.
GTCGTCGCCTTCGGCGACACGGTCCGTTCCGGCTGGACCCTCGCTGTCGTGGCGGGCCTGGCCCTGTCGATCGCCGGCGCGATCCACCTCGGGAGAGATCCCCGCTCCCCGGCCGCCGAGTCGGGTGTGAGGATGAGCGCATGAACACCCCGGCGAGCCAGACCCCCACCGCCGACGTCTCCGTGCGCATCGCCTGGGCCGATGACGCGGACGCCATTGCCGCGGTCCAGGTCCGCGCGTGGCAGGTGTTGTACGCCGACCTGGTCCCTGCCGAGGCACTGCCCTCCGACCCCGAGCCGATCGCGGCGGCCTGGCGTGGCTCGCTCGGCAGGCCCGACGACGCCCGCCACCGCGTGCTCGTCGCGCTCGAGCGCAACCGGGTCACCGGCTTCGCCCTCACCGGCCCCGCGTCGGATCCCGACGCCAACCCGATCGCCGACGGCGAGCTCAGCGAGCTGACCCTCGACCCCACTGAGCGCGGCAAGGGACACGGCTCACGACTGCTGCAGGCCGCGGTCGACACCCTGGCGGCGGACCGGTTCACCCGCGCGGTCACCTGGGTGATCGCCACCGACGACGGCCACCGGCGCTTCCTGACCGAGGCCGGCTGGGCGCCCGACGGTGCACACCGGGAGCTCGACCTCGACGGGACCGGCACGACCACGGTCAAGCAGGTCCGCCTGCACACCGCGATCGGCTGATGGCGGCCACGCCCCTCCCGCCCGCCGAACGTTCGGGGATCATCCGCGAAGGCATCGTGGTCGGGATCGCCACCGGCACCTACGGCATCTCGTTCGGTGCGGTCGCGATCACGGCCGGGCTCAGCGTCCTGCAGGCGTGCGCGCTGTCCCTGCTCGTCTTCACCGGCGCCTCCCAGTTCGCGCTGGTCGGGGTCATCGCGGCCGGTGGCGCGCCCCTGAGCGGAGCCCTGGCGGCGATCCTGCTCGGCACCCGGAACACCCTCTACGGCCTGCGGCTGGCGCCCCTGCTCCAGTGGGCGGGCCTGCGCCGCGTCGCCGCCGCCCAGATCCTGCTCGACGAGTCGACCGCGATGGCGGTCAACCGGGGCTCCACGCCGGCGGCCCGCGTCGGTTTCCTGAGCACCGGGCTGGCGGTCTTCGTCCTCTGGAACGCCGCCACCCTGGCCGGTGCGCTGGCTGGCACCGCGATCGGCGACCCCCGCACGTACGGACTCGACGCTGCCGTCGGCGCCGCGTTCCTGGCCCTGCTGTGGCCGCGCCTGTCCGCGCGTCGCAACCAGGTCGTGGCCCTCGTCGCCGGAGCCGTCGCGCTGGGCCTGGTGCCGATCACCGCGGCGGGCGTGCCCGTGCTCGCCGCCGGCGGGGTGGCGTTGCTGGCCGGCGTGCTGAGCGGGCCCAGGACCGTGCGCTGATGTGGCTCGCGATCCTCGTGGCCTCGCTCGGCTGCTACGCCCTCAAGCTCGCCGGGCTCTCGCTGCCCGCGCGGGTGCTGCACAACCCGCTCGTCGAGCGCATCGCGGACTTCATCCCGGTGGCCCTGCTCGCGGCGCTCGTGGCCGTACAGGTGTGGTCGTCGGGGCCGTCGCTGACAGTGGACGCCCGGACCGCGGGCCTCGGCTTCGCCGTGGTGGCGCTGCTGCTGCGCGCACCGTTCCTCGTGGTCGTGATCGGCGCGGCCGTCGTCGCGGCGCTGCTCCGGCTGCTCTGACCGCTCGGTTGGTTTCCCCGGATATCCGGGGAAACTCACGCTCTGCCCCCAAGGCTTCGGGGACAGAGCGTGAGTTCCGCTACCTCAGCCGACCGAGACGGCGCTCCAGGCGGCCGCGACGGCGCCCTGCTGGGTGCTGCCGGCGCCGTACAGGTCGCGCGCCGCGTCGAGCG
>NZ_JANPEO010000487.1:0-4823 GCF_031422975.1 Nocardioides sp.
GCGCCACCGCGGCGCAGCCGCTCGAGGGTGGTGGCCAGCCGGACGTCCGGCGGGGGGGAGTCCATCCGGGTGACCAGTCGTCGCCACAGCTCGGCCTGCCAGCGCAGGTCGGGCTCGAGGACGCCCCCGGCGCCGTCGCTGTCGTGGCCGGCCCGCCAGTCGGTGATCAGGGTCGGCCGCTGGGTGGCATAGGAGCCGAAGAGCCCGGCCAGCCGCCGGGCGACGGCGTAGCGACGGGTGGAGCGCTCGTCGTCGGGGTCGGCGCCGCCGAGGTGGGTGGTGAGGTCACCGAAGCCCGGCTCGCCCATCACCGAGTCGATGACGTCGAGCAGCGGCCAGGCCAGTCGCTCCGGATCCCACGGGTCGTCCGCGTCCTTGTCGAGCAGCATCGAGACCAGCGACGGGGGCGTCACGAAGTCGACGCCGGCGCACACCCCGTCGCCGGTCCGCGGGCCGACCCCGAGCCGGTGCGAGAGTCGCTGCGTCAGCCATCGCTCCACGCCGCGCGCGGGCACGACCACCACCTCGCGGGCGAACGGATCCGCCAGTGGGGTCGCGAGCAGCGTCGCCAGGCCGTCGGCCAGGACGTCGGTCCGCTCCGCGACATGGACGTGAACTGTCATGGCCGCAGCCTGCCATCCGGCACCGACACGACCGCCGGCAACGCCGAACGGGACACCGACTGCGCGAGTCGGTGTCCCGTCCGGGTGTTGCCTGTGCGACAACGAGGTGGCGGCTCAGTGCTTGAAGGCGTCCTTGACCTTCTCGCCGGCCTGCTTGATGTCGGCCGAGATCTGGTCGCCCTTGCCCTCGGCTTCCAGCTTCTCGTCGTCGGTCGCCTTGCCGGCGCCCTCCTTGGCCTTGCCAGTGACGTCTTCAACCGTGTTCTTGAACTTGTCGTCGAGTCCCATGTGCAATTCCCTTCGTCGTGGCGTCCCGGTCTGGACGCTTCTCGAATCTTTCATGTCCCTCCAAACCGGGCCACCCCCGACCGGGATCGGCGATGTCGGGCAGGATCGACCCGTGGATCACGTGTGGTGGGGCCTCGGGCTGCTCGCCGTCACGTTGACGACGCTCGGCCTGGCCCGCCTTGCCCGGGTGCCGCTGGGTTGGCTGCCGTTCACGGCGATGTTGCGAGCGGTCGTGCAGCTGGCCGTGATCGCGCTGATCCTGCGCGGTGTGCTGGCCGTGCCGTGGACGGTCGCCCTGTTCGTGGTGCTGATGTTGAGCA
The DNA here is from genome assembly GCF_031422975.1 of Nocardioides sp. Taxonomy (GTDB): domain Bacteria; phylum Actinomycetota; class Actinomycetes; order Propionibacteriales; family Nocardioidaceae; genus Nocardioides. The sequence continues at coordinate 1,232 of NZ_JANPEO010000487.1, forward strand.
CGGCGTCGTGGACCGCCGGCGGTCGGATCTCCGAGATCCCCCGGGGTCGGGTGTATGCCGTGATCGGGGTGCTCTCGGGCGCCCTGGTCTCACTGGTCCTCGTGTTCGCGCTGCGCCTGGTCGACTTCGAGACGCGGTATGTCGTCGCGGTGGCCGGCATCATCGTCGGCAACGCGATGAGCGCCGCCACCTTGGCGGGGCGCAACTTCGTGCGCGACGCCCGCGCTCGCCGCGACGAGGTCGAGGCCTGGCTCTCCCTGGGCGCGACGCCTGCCCAGGCCCATGACGACATCGGTCGCGAGGCTGCCCGCGAGGCGCTGTTGCCCACTCTCGACCAGACCCGGTCGACCGGGCTGGTCACGCTGCCCGGCGCGTTCGTGGGGGCGCTCTTCGGTGGCGCCTCCCCGTTCGCGGCGGCCCAGTTCCAGCTCGTGGTGCTTGCCGGCATCGCGCTCACCATGCTGACGACGGCGATCGTCGTGACGAGGCTGGCGGGGCGTTCGCCGTACGTCTTCATCGCGCCAGCGGACTGAACCCTGCGAGCCGTAGGCTCACCCGATGACGCGAGACACCGGCCCGGTGAGGCAGGAGAGCCCCGACCAGCGCGCCGACCGCAACTGGTCCGATCTCCTCCAGGAGCTGAGGGTCAGCCAGACCGGCGTCCAGCTGCTCGCGGCGTTCCTGGTGACATTGCCGTTCCAGTCGAGGTTCCCCGAGCTCGACGACTTCCAGAAGCACTGGTACCTCGGTCTTCTGGCTCTCGCGTTCGCGACGGTCGGAGTGACCCTCACGCCAGTGGCGATCCACCGCAGGCTGTTCCATCTCGGCGTGAAGCCGCGACTGGTGAGCGCCGGGCACGTCCTGACCGAGCTCACGCTGGGCTTGGTCGCACTGCTGCTGTCGGGCATTGCCTTCCTCGTCGTCGACGTCGTGCTCGACCGCACTGCCGCGGTGGTGGCCGGCGGCGGCTCGTTGCTCATCCTGTTGCTGTTGCTGGTGGTCCTCCCCCGCGCAGTGGCGCGGGGGGTTGCTCACAGGACGTGACGCAGGTAGCGCATCGGGTCGGCGAGATAGGCCTTCCAGTGCCCGACGATCTCGAGTTCGTCGAAAGCCGCCTTGCGCATCCCCCACGGCCCGACCTCGAGCACGTTGGCGCCCGGGATGGCCGCCAGCAGCGGCGAGTGGGTCGCGCACAACACCTGGCCGCCGGCGTCCGCGAGCTCGGCAAGGGTGCTGACCAGCGCCACCTGCGCGGAGTCTCGGCGCGCAGGAAGAACCCCCCCTCTTGTCAGCCGCAAGCTCGGCAAGCGCCGACTGGATCCCACCCCGACCATCTGGCCGGTCTGCTCGCGGACGTTTGCGCAGGTCATCGGCGCTTTCGATGCTCATGAGGTGTCGTGGTGGGCCGTGCGGCAAATCGTTATCAAACGGGCCTCTGGAAGGGTTGCTGCAACCGTTTCTGCACCATCGATCATGGGGCGACGCGCCAGCGAACGTCTTGTTGTTTGGCAGGCGTCGCGTCATCTCACCGGCATCATCGGAGCGAGCGCGGCCATGACATCCACGGCCGTGGTCTCAACTCATGTCCGCCGCCGGCAGCACGACGCGGAGGAGAAGCCGTTCTCGTTCGGCTGCGTCGCCGGTGCCCCACGGTGGGTGTGCGTGCTGCTCAGTCTGGTCGCGAAGCACGCGGTGGCCCGGCAGATCCTCGGCGGCTCGCCGGCCTCGTCGAGTCCACCGCGTGCCTGGCCTATGACGGTTAGGAGCTGAACTCGAACGTGGTCTGGCTAGTGCGACACCGCCCCTCCCTGAGGGTGACGTGGGCGGGTGCCACCTACGCCAGTTGGGGTATAGCCGACGACGGCGCATTCCCCTGGTGGTCGCCCGTGCCTTGATTCATCCACCGAACATCCGCGGGCTCGGGCCTGTCACAGGGGGAACACTGTGGACACGTCCCGACCGTCACGTCCTGGCCGCCTCGTCGGCCTCCTGCTCCTGGTGCTGGGCCTGGTGCTCGCGCCGCTCGGCGCGGTGTTCGCCGCCGAGGGCGACGGACCTCCGTCGACCCTCTCCGGCGTGGTGCAGGCGTCGGACGGGACTCCCCTCCAGGGCGCCACCGTCACGCTGTACGACGACTTCCAGGCCCCGACCGGACCTCCTCAGGTGACCGGCGCCGGCGGCACGTTCTCGTTCGGCTCGCTCGCGGACGGGTTCTACTACGTCGGCGCGACCAAGGCGGGCGCCGGCACGGTCTACTACGACAACGCCGCGGACCTGTTCGCCGCGACACCCCTGTTCGTCGACTTCGCCGCCGGCTCCACGGCCACGCTGCGGATGCCCGCACCGCCCGACCTCGCTGGCACCGTCAGCAACGCCGCCGGACCGATCGAGCTCGCGGACGTGACGGCCTACCGGTTCAACGCCGGCTCCTGGACGTTCGCCGACTCGACGTCGACCGACGCGTCCGGCCACTACGCGTTCACCGCCCTCACGGCCCAGGACTACCGACTGCAGTTCCAGGCCAACGGTCAGGTGCAGGAGTACTGGAACGACAAGCCGACGCTGGATGCCGCCGACTCGATCACTGTCGTCCCGGATGTCACCAAGACGGCCAACGCCGTGCTTGCCGACCCGCTCCGCATCACGGGCACCGTGACCGGCACCGGCGGCACCCCCCTCAACGGGGCCACCGTGACGGCGGAGCAGCGGGTTACCGAGTTCGGCGCCACCTTCTGGGACTACGTCGACTCCGTCCTCACGCCGGCCAATGGGACCTATTCGCTCCAGGTGCCGCCCGGCCAGATGCGCATCAGGTTCGAAGCCGCCACCTACATGTCCGAGTACTACGACGACGCGCTCGACGCGGTGGACGCCGACCCGGTCACCGTCACCACAGCCTCCGTCCCCAACATCAACGCCGCCCTCGTGGTTGGCGGCAAGATCACCGGCACGGTCCGCGACAACGCCAACGCCGCCATCCCCTCCGCCAGCGTGACGGCGTACCGCCTCGTCGGCGGGACCTGGACGTATGTCTCCGGCTCCTCGACCAACGCGTCCGGGGTCTACACGATCGACGGCCTGCGGGCCGGCACCTATCGCGTCGGGTTCTCCAGCTTCGGCGGTGGCTTCCTCGACGAGTACTACCAGGACAAGGACACTGTCCAGACTGCCACCGACGTGCCGGTGGCACTCGGCGGCACCGCGACCGTCGACGCCAACCTGGACAAGGGCGGCGTGATCAGCGGGACGGTCACCGGACCCTCCGGCGCCGTCTCCGGAGCCGCGGTGCGGATCTACGAGCCCTACCGCTTCTCGCAGTCAGGGTGGGACTTGTTCGACTCCACGTCGACCACCGTCTCGGGCGCCTACTCGTTCATCGGCCTCCGTCCCGGTGCCTACCGGGTGTGCGTCGACCAGGCGACCGGACTCGCGCCTGAGTGCTTCAACGACAAGGCCGAGGTCTTCTCCGCCGACAGCATCACGGCCGCCAAGAACACCACCACCCCGGCGAACATCTTGCTCGCGGCTGCACGGAAGGTCACCGGCACCGTCACGTCGCGGGCGGGCGGCGCCCTCAACGGCGCCTCCGTCA
>NZ_JANPEO010000488.1:0-4923 GCF_031422975.1 Nocardioides sp.
GGCAAAGGGTCCAACACGCTCCGATACAGTTTGGGACGTCCGATGGGGAATCTCCTCGACAATCCGAGGTTTTCCAAGGGAACCCGAGTTTGAAGTAGTCCGGGGCAGGCCCTCCGATCACGTCCAGAGGTCGCAGGTTCAAATCCTGCCCCCGCTACAAAGAAAGTCCAGGTCAGCCACAGGTTGACCTGGACTTTTTCTTTGGGGAAATCATGCGATCTCATCGTTTACGCATCACATTGACAGGTCTGCGGCGCCGCCCAGCCGGGCGTCCGCGCCGTTGGTACCGGTCACTTCGGGCTCGCTCGGCAGTGCTCGCACGCCTAATGGGCATGAGTACGACGAAGCTGGGGCTGGGCCCCCTCATCGGCAGCGTCTTCGATGAGCCCGTGGTCGCGCAGCCACTCGACGGCTCGGCGCTGGGCTCGAACATCACCCAGGGTGTGCCACGCCGAGATCAGTTCGAGGTGGTGCTCATAGAGCTGATTGTTGAATCGTCTGAACGGTCCTCGTCCTCGCAGTGCGTGGCTCAGGCGTTGGCTGACTTCGCGGTCGCTGATGCCCTCGGCGAAGTCGGCCATGTCCCGAAACCACACGGACGACGGAACCGGGGGCAGGCCCGTGTCTCAAACTAGAAAGTCCCGGGAGCGAGGCACCTCGGTCCCGGTGCGGCGATTCGGGGACCGAGGTGCGAGGTGGTGGTCAGGAACGAGCGCGCTGCCGTGCCGGTACGTCGTTGCGGGCCTGGACGGCTCTGGGGTCGCCTTCTTCGGTGTATCCCTCATCTCGAGACTTCGCGATCGCGATCGCGAGGACGAGCAGCCCGAACAGCGGCTTGGCCAGAACGTCTGCTATCGAGTAGCCCACCTGGCGGGCGAGCTCTGCGACGACTGGGTCGTCGATCACGGCCGGCAGGAAGTAGGCGACGGGGTAGACAGTCCAGGTCACGACCAGGATCCAGCGCAGGGCGCTGAGCAGGCGCGTCACCCCGGGGGCCTGGCGTCCCAGGGAGTTGCCCAGCTCGACGAACAGGACGTAGACGATGTAGAGGAACGGCAACGTGCCGAGGATGCCCCACACGATCTTGGAGGTGCTGTCGGCCGCCGCCATCTCTCCGGGGTAGCCCGCGATGATCATGGCGAGCGCAGCGATCGTCAGTCGGATGAGCAGGCTGCGGGTCTTGCCCTTGTCGAGCTTGAGCACGATCACGAGCTCGGCCAGCAACAGGGGGACTGTCAGCATCCAGTCGACGTAGCGATAGGCCTCGTTGAAGGGAACGCCGTCCTGGACGTACGCCCCGCCCGTGTAGGTGAAGGCATCGACCCAGGAGTTGAAGATGCGTACGTAGTGATAGAGCGCGATACCCACCACGACGGTCGACAGCGTGATCGCCATTCGGTGGCGCGGGGCCACCGAACTTCGAACGAGCACGAAGAACAGCAGGGACGCGCCCATCGCTGCGATGACGAACGAGAACGCGTTGTAGACGAGGTCGTACTGACCCGCACTCAGGGTGAGGTCCATGGGTGGCTCCTTCAGGCTGATGGTGGTGTAGAGGGGCTGAGATCGAAGTTAGCACTCATTAGTCTTAATTACCATGCATTAGTCATCAAACTGGGGGAGGGCTAACATCGGTCCATGCCCGACCAGCCCTCGGTAGAGCTCCGCGCCGCTGCCGCCGAGCTAGGCGTGCACTACCAGACCGCCTACCGGTGGGTCCGCAACGGCCGCCTCCCCGCCACGATGGTGGCCGGGAAGTACTCGGTCACTCGTGCGGACCTCGAAGAGTTCGTGCGACTTCGGACCCGGCCGACCCCGGTCTCCACGCCGAGCGAGCAACGCCTCGAGGGCCAGGCTGCACGCATGCACGAGGCGCTGAGAAGCGGAGACGACCTCACCGCCCGACACATCGCTCGCCGCCTGGTCGAGGACGGGACCCCGCTCAAGGACCTCATCGGCGAGGTTCTGAGCCCACCGCTGCGCCAGATCGGTCAGTCCTGGCACGATGGAGAGATTTCGATCTGGGTCGAGCACCGCGCGTCGGCGATCGTCGAACGGATCGTGGGGGAGCTGACCCCGACCCCCCGCGGCCGTCGGCGCGGGACCGTGATGGTCGCCGCCGTGTCTGGTGACCTGCACGCCCTGCCAACGGCGATGGCAGCGGCGGCTCTGCGCGCCGACAACTGGCGGGTCGAACACCTGGGAGCGAACATGCCCCCGGAAGAGCTTGTCGACTTCTGTGCCACCCATGACATCACCGTCGCCGTGCTGTCGGTCACCAACAGCGACGCGGCACCTGTTGCGAAGCGGCTCGCGAAGGCGCTCCGCAAGTCCGCGACCCCCGTCGTCGTGGGAGGCCCAGGGCAGACCCTCGATGACCTCCTCGCAGCGGTCCGTGCCGCATCGTGACGGACACGCGCACCCCGAGCTGACCGTATCCGTCACCGCCGCGCGGGCCGCCGAGGTCCGAGACCGCGACGCGGCAGGACACGCATCTTGCAGAACAACGGTTGCAACACGGATCTGATGACGGAGGGGCTCCCAGCAACTCTGCCCTGGATGTGGCTTGTCCTCGGTCGAGCGTTGGCCCGCCTCCGCCGGATCCGAGCCGAGGTCGATGCTGGCGGAGACGAAAGGATCGAGTTGTTAGCACTCAACGGGGTCCCCAACTTCAAGTCCGCGCCTCTAGTGGTGGGGGAGACCGCGCCCGGCCGAGCGGACTGCGGGCGAGGTGGCCGCGTGGTCTGTGAATCGTGAGGAGTCGGAAAGGACGAGGGCGAGCGCGCCGGCGACCGAGCCTCGCCCGTCCAAGGTGGCTGTCTTGACAGGGATCGGACGCCCGAACGGGATGTTGTTCATCGCCTGTCGTGCGGGACCCAGGAGAAGGTCGCCGAGGACCGCAAGTTCTCCGCCGATGATGATGACGGAGGGGTTGAACAGGAGCGCGAGCGTCGACAGGCCCTGTGCGAGCACGGTCGCGGCTCGGTTGATCGCCGCGCCGATCCGGGGGTCTTCGGCGCGGAGCACGAGTTCTCGCAGATCCATTGCTGCACTGTCGGGCAGTTCGAGTTGGCGCAGCAGGCTCTCCCCTCCGACGTACATCTCGAGGCAGCCCCGTCGACCGCACCAGCAGAGTTCTCCGGCGGGATCCACGGTGATGTGTCCGAACTCTCCGGCGCTGCCCTGGGCGCCGTGGTAGATCGAGCCGTCGATCACGATGCCAAGTCCCAGCCTGCTGGCCATCTTCACGTACAACAAGGAGGTGGCGCCCTGGAGGTCCCCCCATGTGTGCTCGGCCAGCGCGCCGAGGTTGGCGTCGTTCTCCACCGCAACCGGAATGTCCCAGCGTTCCCCGATGAGGTTGGCAAGCTGCTGGCCGCTCCACCCGGGCAGCACGCCCGGAATCATGAACTGGCCACGTTCGGGGGCAACGGGGGCGGCGATGCTGATGGCCGCACCGACGAGACCGTGAGGATCCGCACCGGCTTCGTCCAGGGTCTCCTGGATGCATCTCAGCACCGTCGGGGCACCGTGGTCGGCGCTGTGGCCGTGTGGGAGCGATATCCACCGCTCTGCCAGAACGCGCCTCGACAGGTCTCCCACGGCGACCGCGATATGACGCACCCCGACGTCCACACCGATCGCCAGCCCCGCCGAACGCTCGAGCGTAAGCCTCGCCGGAGGTCTGCCCTGCCCGGTGGCCGTTGGATACCGCGTCTCGCAGAGCAGTCCCTCCTTCTGCATCTCAACGACGAGGCTGGACACCGTGGCGCGAGAGAGTCCTGTGGCGCTGATCAACCGCCCGCGGGTGGCGGCACCCTCCCGGCGCAGGACGTCGACGAGCATCGAGCGGTTCGCTGAGCGAACGGTTCCATTCGTCGGTTGCACGATGCCTCCTGGCTTGCCCTGCCGGGGTGGCAGTGACGGGACACTTGAAGCGTACGGACCTGAACGACAGTTCCATCGGACATTCGACAGAACCCCCTGGGTCAGCCACCGGCGGTCATCGACGGCACTGGCTCCTGGCGGCCCCAACGCGGGCGCCCCACCTCGCCAGGTGGCCGTCGTGTGATTCTGACTTAATCTTGACAGAACCTGAGATGTGCGTCACATTCAAGGCACCGCCCCATCCTCTCTGTCGCTCCAGAGACGTGACCCGACCCAGCCCCGTCGGTTGACGACACGGTGCGGTTCTGACCCAGAAGGTAGGCCCGAGCCATGGTGTCGCTGCACGTCTCTGCCACCCCCGGTGGCGCACCCACGTCCCCTGGTCGCCGGCTTCGTCGCCTGCTTGCCTTCCTGAGTCTCACGGCACTGGCCGCCGTGCTGGTGGCGCCCGCCGCCCTCGCCGCGCCGCAGGCTGCGCCTGCCGCGCAGGCCGCAGCCGCGCCCGTCGCCGCTGCGAAGCCGGCACCCGGCCAGCCCCAGTTCGGTCCCAACGTGAAGGTCTTCGATCCGAGCATGCCGACCAGCCAGATCCAGGCCGCCGTCGATGCCGTCCGTGACCAGCAGGTCGACAACGAGATGGGCACCCAGCGGTGGGCACTGCTGTTCAAGCCGGGCACCTACGGCACCGCGTCGAACCCGCTGATCATTCAGGTGGGCTACTACACCGAGGTCGCCGGGCTGGGCAGGAATCCCACGGACGTGACGATCAACGGGCATGTCGACGTCTACAACCGGTGCCGACCCGCGACAGGTTGCTTCGCCCTGGACAGCTTCTGGCGCTCGCTGTCGAACCTCACGATCAACGTCGTGGGCCTTGACGGGTGCCGGGCCAGCGCCAACTTCTGGGCCGCCTCGCAGGCCTCCCCGGTGCGTCGCGTCAACATCACCGGCGGCAAGCTCTCGTTGATGGACTACTGCACCGACGGACCGCAGTTCGCCAGCGGCGGCTTCATCGCCGATTCCAAGACCGGCGAC
>NZ_JANPEO010000489.1:0-2471 GCF_031422975.1 Nocardioides sp.
ACATGTCAGCTCCTTGACCCAGGCCACGGCCTCGGCGACCTCGTGGACGGTGCGGACCCCTGCGGGGCCGGGCGGGCGGCGTACGACGACGACCTCGACGCCGAGCTCTGTGGCCGCCCCCAGCTTCGGCCACGTATGCGCACCACCGGAGTCCTTGGTGACCAGGACGTCGGTGCCGTGCTCGCGCATCAGGGCGGCCTCGCCGGCCAATGCGTCGGGGCCACGGTCGGTGAGCACCTCCCAGGCCGGCGGCAGGTCGAGATCGGGTACGTCGACGACGCGCGCCAGCACCGGGAGCGTGCCGAGCGCGGGCACTACACACTGGCCGACGAGCTCGCCCTGATGCGCGAGCACGGAACCGACGTGCTGGTCACCAAGGACTCCGGTGGTGCGCATACGTGGCCGAAGCTGCAAGCGGCCGCCGAACTGGGTGTCGAGGTCGTCGTCGTACGCCGCCCGCCCGGCCCCGCAGGGGTCCGCACCGTCCACGAGGTCGCCGAGGCCGTGGCCTGGGTCAAGGAGCTGACATGTTGATCCTGGTCACCGGCGGCGTCCGCTCCGGCAAGTCGCGTCACGCCGAGTCGCTGCTGTCCGACGCGCCGTCCGTCACCTACGTCGCCCCCGGCCCGAGCGCCGACGAGGACTCGGATCCCGACTGGGTGGCGCGGATCGCCGCCCACCAGGCGCGCCGGCCTGCGTCGTGGACGACCGTGGAGACCCGCGACCTGACGTCTGCCCTGCGGCTCGACGGACCTGTCCTCGTCGACTGCCTCGGCACCTGGCTGACGAGCGTGCTCGACTCTCGCTCCCTGTGGGACGTGCCGCCTTCCGAGGTGACTCTCGCGGTCGACGATCAGCTCGATGACGTCGTCGCGGCCCTGGCTGTTCGCGACGACGTCGTGCTCGTGACCAACGAGGTCGGCCTGGGCGTGGTCCCCGCCCACCGCTCCGGGCGGCTGTTCCGCGACCTGCTCGGCCTCGTCAACCAGCGGATCGCGACCGCCTGCGACGAGGTCCACCTCGTGGTGGCGGGTCGGGTGCTCAGGCTGTGACGCTCGTGCTGGTCGGGATGTCCGTCACCGACGTCGACCGCCGCGACGACCTGCTGGCCGCCGCTCGCTCCCGGGGCGCGACCGTGGCGTTCCTGCAGATGGGCGACCCGTCGCTCTCGCGCGAGCTGACGCGGCTGGCCGATCTCGGCGCGGACGTCATCACCCTCGTCGGGGTCGACCTCGGTCCGCTCGCGCCCGCCCACTCCTGGTTGCGGCGGATCGCTGCGCACTGGTGGCGTGAGCGCGCCGGGGCGAGGCCGAATCTCGTCGTCGCGACCCGGCTGGTCACGACACTCTCCGGCGTCGATCTCGACTCCGCGCTGGCGGAGCTCAAGCCGATCTGGGGGTCCGAACCCGGCCTCACGTCGGCGGCCTGGGAGGACGTGACCGGTCATCGACGACAGGTCCTCGTCTGCCGCGGCCCGCGCTGCACCGCGCAGGGAGGCGACGAGACGATGCGCGCGCTGGTCCTTGCGATGATGGAGGCCGGGCTCGGCGACCACGACGTGCTCGTCACCCACACCGGCTGCCAGTTCCCCTGCAACCAGGCGCCCGTGGTCAGCATCCAGCCGGACGATGTCTGGTACGGCGACGTCGACCCCGACACCGCACGAGCGATCGTCACCGGTCATCTCGTCGAGGGCGTGCCCGTCGAGAGCCACCGACTCCCCCGTTGAGTGGCCGCCTGGGCGCCGGTGGAGTAGAACGCCTCGTTGGCCATGCGCCCTGCTCCCACTTCCTCGCGAAGCGGCGCCTCGAGCAGGGTCTCAGAGGCTGGCGGCCAGCTCACGCCGCTCGGTGACCGCCGTCTCCCGGGCGTACAGCCGCGACACCAGCCCGGTCAGCACGACGCCGAGCACCCCCCACAGGGTGGCCAGCGTGATCACCGACGACAGGCGGAAGGACCACAGGGTGTCGGCCGGGAAGTCGCCGACCTCGTTGACTCCTGCGAACACCTGGCTGGCGACGAGCACCACGACGAGGTAGCCCGCCGCACCAAGAACCACAGCGCCGTAGGTCCCGATCCGGTCGATCAGGCGGCCGGCGGCGTACGTCGCGAGGACCGCCGCGACGACCGAGACCACCAGGAACCCGAAGTAGAGGGCGGTCCGGTCACCGATCGTGTCACCGCTGCCGACCGCGGGCGGGGTGGCGGGGTACTTCAGGAACGGCACGAGCGCCACCGCCACGAAGCCGATCAGGGAGATGAGTGCCGTCGACTGGCCGGGCAGCAGCCGGCCGATCCGGCCGAGGGTGCCCGCGGAGACCAGCGAGACCAGGCCGCCCAGCGCGACTCCGACGGCGAGCGACCCGGTCAGCAGGCCCCACGTGCGCTGGGTGCCGCGCGAGACCTCGACGACCTCGTGCGACTGCGTGCCCGTGTGGCTGCCGTCGGACTCGGCGGCAGGGGCGGCGGCT
>NZ_JANPEO010000490.1:0-2212 GCF_031422975.1 Nocardioides sp.
GCACGCGGCTGCCGCAGAGCTCGCCCGCAAACGAGGGGTCTCCCTGACCGAGGCCGTCCGCCAGGCGGTGGACGAGGCACTGCGACACGATCGCAACAACGACGACGACTACGTCGCCCGAGGGCTACGACTGGCTCGAGAGATCCGCGAAGCCAGCAGTGAGCCGTTGCTCACCGACGCGGACCTGTATGACGAACGTGGTCTTCCTCGATGATCATCGACAGCTCGGCGATTGTCGCGATCATCCAGGCAGAACCCGAGGCGGAACCCTTCCTTGGTGCGATGCGCTCCGCCGATCGACTCGCGATGGGAGCACCACTGGCCCTCGAGACGTCGATGGTGCTCACCCCTCGCCCGCTCACCGGGCTGAAGGACTTCCTGTGGCAACAAGGTGTGCACCTGGTGCCCTTCTCCGCCGAACATCTGGAGGTCGCACACGCGGCCTTCCTCCGCTACGGCAAGCACCACGGCTCGGCGGCGAAGCTCAACTTCGGCGACTGCATGTCCTATGCGCTGGCCAAGGTTCGTGGGGAGCCGTTGCTCTTCAAGGGCGACGACTTCACCCACACCGACATCGAGGCGGCCTGGCTGCCGTAGGTCGCGGTCATGACCTCGCGCGTCATGGTGCTCGCGCGCGAACGGTTCGACAGGTGGTCTCCGGCGTCGAGGGCGAGTGGGACGGCGACGTGATCGTCATCGAGTTCCCCGACAACTAGTCCGCCGGGGGTGGTACGAATCGACGGACGGGCTGGCCGCGATGCTCGCGTCTGCGACCTGAGACTCAGGTCGTGGACAGGAAGCCTTCGTCGACCAGCTCGCGGACGACCGGGAGGTAGGTCGCACGGAGCTCGACGGGGTCGGCCTCGGTGATCTCGGCGACCGCGTCGAGGAGCTGGCCCACTGACAGGTCGCCGTCGCTGGCGCCGATCAGGGCCGCCTCGACGGTGTCGACCTGGCGAGCGCGCCGGAAGCCACGCTGCTGCCGGACGATGATCGTGGCCGGGTCCTCGACCCCGGGGGGACCTTGCGTCTCCTGGAGCACGTCGGAGCGCGCGACAAGGTGGGACGTCAGGTCGACGTCGCACCGGGTGGCGGCGAAGTGATCGGCGATGGCCGGCCCGATCGGCTGCTCGACGTCGAAGCGCCACTCCTCGAGCCGGTGCTGGCCGGAGCCACCCGCCTGCAGGTTGATCCAGCCGAAGCCCACTCCAACGATTCCCTGGTCGTCGAACCACGACAGCCAGGTGTCGTAGCGGTGCGGGTAGTCGGGAGTGCCGTGCACGCCTTCGTCCTTGAGCCACATCTCGACGTACTCACTCGGGTCGATGACCTCGCGCTGGATCACCAGCGCGTCGCAGTCGTCGGTCAGCCACGACGCGAGTCGCTCGTCCCAGTCAGTGCCGCGGACGATCGACCAGTTGGCCAGGATCTGGCACAGCCCGCGCTCGGTCAGGTGCGCGGGAGCCGCCCGGACGATGTCCTCCACGACGCGGTCGCCGGGCAGGCCGGAGTCGCGGTAGACGAGCCGCTCGCCGGTCGCCGGACTGATCACGAACGGCGGGTTGGTCGCGATCAGGTCGAACCTCTCGCCCGCCACGGGTTCGAAGAACGAGCCGTCGCGGACCTCGACCTCGACCTCGTTGAGCACGGCGTTGAAGCGGGTCATCCACAGCGCTCGCCGGTTGACGTCGGTCGCGACCACCTGGGCCGCATGGGTCGTCAGGTGCAGCGCCTGTACCCCGCAGCCCGTGCCCAGGTCCAGCGCGCGGGCGACGTCGTCGCGGACCGTCAGCTGCGCCAGGCTCGTCGAGGCGCTGGAGATCCCGAGCACGTGATCGGCACCGACCCGGGTCGGCGCACCGTCGAGGCCGGGCGTCAGGTCGGAGACGACCCACAGGTCGACGTCGTCGCTGGAGTAGGGGCGGCAGTCCATCCGGGCCGCGACCTCGCCGACGCTCTGCTCCAGCAGGCCGGCGTTGCAGAGGCGGTCGACCAGGCCGGGCAGCGCGCGGGCGGCTTCCTGGCGGGTGGTCGGCGTCTGGAGCAGGAAGAGCCGGGTCAGCGTGCTCAGCGCGGAGCGGTCAGCCGTACGGCGTACGCCCGGAGTGGTCTCGTTGCGGTTGAGCGCCCGGTGCGCCTGCGGACCCAGCGTGTCGGCCACCGCGTCGTAGGTGAAGTCGGCGGCGACCAGCGCGGCTCGCAGCTCGGTGGC
>NZ_JANPEO010000491.1:0-5841 GCF_031422975.1 Nocardioides sp.
CTCGCCCCCCTCACCGGTGTTGGACTTGCCGCCGAGGCGGTTCATCGCGATCGCGAGGGACTCGTGCGCCTCCTGGCTGATGGAGCCGTAGGACATGGCGCCGGTCGAGAAGCGCTTGACGATCTCGCTGACCGGCTCGACCTCGTCGATGCTGATCGGCGCGCGGCCCGTGGCCTCGCCGTCCTTGAACCGGAACAGGCCGCGCAGCGTCAGCAGGCGCTCGGACTGCTCGTCCACGCGCGAGGTGTACTGCTTGAAGATCTCGTAGCTGCCCGTGCGGGTCGCGTGCTGCAGCCGGAACACCGTCTCCGGGTCGAACAGGTGCGGCTCGCCCTCACGCCGCCACTGGTACTCGCCGCCGATCTGCAGCTCGCGGTGCGCCGGGGCGATGCCGCCGCGCGGGTACGCCGAAGCGTGGCGCCTCGACACCTCCTCGGCGATCGTGTCCAGCTCGATCCCGCCCAGCTTGGACGTGGTCCCGGTGAAGTACCTGTCCACGACGGACTGTGAGAGGCCGACTGCCTCGAAGATCTGCGCGCCGGTGTAGGACGCCACCGTGGAGACGCCCATCTTCGACATCACCTTGAGCACGCCCTTGCCCAGGCCCTTGATCAGGTTGGTGACGGCCTTCTCGGGGTCGACCTTGACGTAGTAGCCCTCGCGCGCGAGGTCCTCCACGGACTCCATGGCGAGGTAGGGGTTGACCGCCGCGGCGCCGTACCCCACGAGCAGGGCGACGTGGTGCACCTCGCGCACGTCGCCGGCCTCGACGAGGAGACCGACCTGGGTGCGGGTCTTCTCGCGGACCAGGTGGTGGTGGACCGCGCCGGTGAGGAGCAGCGACGGGATCGGGGCCAGGTCGGCGGTCGAGTGCCGGTCGGAGAGCACGATGATGCGGGCTCCGTCGGCGATCGCCTCGGACACCTCGACACAGATCTCGTCGATGCGCCTCGCCAGCGCGGCGCCGCCACCCTCGACCTCGTAGAGGCCGCGGGCGACGTGGGTGATGAAGCCGGGCATGTCGCCGTCACGGTTGATGTGGCGGATCTTGGCCAGGTCGTCGTTGGAGATGACCGGGAACGGCAGCACCACCTGACGGCAGGACGCCGGCGCCGGCTCGAGCAGGTTGGCCTCGGGGCCGATGGTGCCGCTGAGGGAGGTGACCAGCTCTTCGCGGATCGCGTCCAGCGGCGGGTTGGTGACCTGGGCGAACAGCTGCGCGAAGTAGTCGAACAGCAATCGCGGCTTGTCGCTCAAAGCGGCGATGGGCGTGTCGGTGCCCATCGAGCCGAGCGCCTCGCCACCGGTGTTGGCCATCGGCGTCAGCAGGACGCGCAGCTCCTCCTCGGTGTAGCCGAAGATCTGCTGGCGGCGGGTCACCGAGGCGTGCGTGTGCACGATGTGCTCACGGTCCACGACGTCGTCGAGGTGGATGAGACCGGCGTGCAACCACTCGTCGTACGGGTGCTCGCCGGCCAGCTCGGACTTGATCTCCTCGTCCTCGACGACGCGGTGCTCGTCGGTGTCGACCAGGAACATCCGGCCCGGCTGGAGGCGACCCTTGCGCACGATGGTGGCGGGGTCGAGGTCGAGCACGCCGACCTCGGAGGCGAGCACGACGAGCCCGTCGTCGGTGACCCAGTAGCGGCTGGGACGCAGCCCGTTGCGGTCGAGGACGGCACCGATCTGGCTGCCGTCGGTGAACACGACGCAGGCGGGACCGTCCCACGGCTCCATCATCGAGGAGTGGAACTCGTAGAACGCGCGGCGCTGGGCGTCCATCTCCGCGTGGTTCTCCCACGCCTCGGGGATCATCATCAGCACCGAGTGGGGCAGTGAGCGCCCGCCCATGTGCAGCAGCTCGAGCACCTCGTCGAAGGACGCGGAGTCGGAGTGGCCCGGGGTGCAGATCGGGTAGAGCCGGTCGAGGTCACCGGGGATGACGCTGCTGTCGAGCAGCGCCTCGCGGGCCCGCATCCAGTTGCGGTTGCCCATCACTGTGTTGATCTCGCCGTTGTGGGCGATGAACCGGAACGGGTGGGCCAGCGGCCAGCTCGGGAACGTGTTGGTGGAGAAGCGCGAGTGCACGACGGCGAGCGCCGAGGCGACCCGCTCGTCGACGAGGTCGGGGAAGAAGTGGTCGAGCTGGTCGGTGGTCAGCATGCCCTTGTAGGCGAGTGTGCGGCCGGACAGCGACGGGAAGTAGACGTCGGCCTCGTGCTCGGCGCGCTTGCGCAGGCAGAAGGCGAGACGCTCGAGCGCCATCCCGGCCACGCGCTTGCCGGCGCCGGCCACGAAGAGCTGGACGAAGCTCGGCATCACGCTCTTGGCCGTCGCGCCCAGCACGTCGGGGTTGGTCGGCACCTCGCGCCAGCCGAGGACGGTGAGGCCCTCCTCGGTGGCGATCTGCTCGATCTGCGCCTGGGTCTTGGCCACCGAGTCGGCGTCGGGGACGAACGCCGTACCGACGGCGTAGCTGCCGGCACCGGGGAGGTCGAAGTCGACCACGTCGCGCAGGAACGCGTCCGGGACCTGCATCAGGATGCCCGCGCCGTCCCCGGAGGTGGTCTCGGCGCCGGCGGCACCGCGGTGGTCGAGGTTGCGCAGCGCGGTCAGGGCCTTGGCCACGATGTCGTGACTGGCAACCCCGGTGAGGGTGGCGACGAACGCCACCCCACACGCGTCGTGCTCGTGGCGAGGGTCGTAGAGCCCTTGTGCCTGGGGGCCCGCAAGAAGTCCCGAAGTTGCTCGGCCTGCGGGCGGCGAGAAGGCGTGCATCTGGGCATTCTCCCGTCGTCGTGCGCTCACGCAGCCGTCGAGGACGGGCGGGAGCGGGGGTGATGGCGATCGGCAGGGGACGGCGTTGGCCCGCGCGAGGGAAAATCTATCACCGGCGCTCACCTACCGTGAGACAGCGATCTCAGTCCGCAGACTCCGGTTGGGCCTCGGCCACCCGCTCGCGGAGGTACACCGTCTCTTCGCGGCCCGGACGGTTCTTGCCCGCCCACAGGAAGTAGGCACCGGCCAGCACGAAGAGAACCAGGGACGTCCACTCGTTGAACCTGAGGCCGTAGACGTCGGAGAGCTGGACATCGTCGATCCGCAGCGACTCGATCCAGAATCGGCCCACGGTGTACGTCATCACGTAGAGCGCCAGCACTCGCCCGTGACCGAGGCGGAACCGTCGGTCTGCCCAGACGACCACGGCGAAGGCGGCCACGCACCACAGGACCTCGTAGAGGAAGGTCGGGTGGAACGTCGCGCTGTCGAGGTAGCCGCTTGGGCGGTGTGCCTCGTCGATCTCGAGCCCCCAGGGCAGGTCGGTCGGGCGCCCGAACAGCTCCTGGTTGAACCAGTTGCCCCACCGGCCCATGGCCTGTGCGATCAGCACCCCCGGCGCCATCGCGTCGAGCACCGGCAGCAGCCGGATGCCGCGCAGCCTGGCGCCGATCACGACCCCGAGCGCGCCCAGGGCGATGGCGCCCCAGATGCCGAGGCCGCCGCGCCAGACGTAGAGGGCGGTGACGGGGTTCTTGCCCTCGCCGAAGTAGAGCTGCCAGTCGGTCATCACGTGGTAGAGCCGGCCGCCGACGAGCCCGAACGGGACCGCCCACACCGCGAGGTCGGAGACCTCACCGGCCGTGCCACCACGGGCGACCCAGCGGCGCTCGCCGATCCAGATCGCCACCATGATGCCGGCGATGATGCAGAGCGCATAGCCGCGCAGCGGGAACGGACCGATGTCCCAGGTGCCCTGGCTCGGGCTCGGAATGGACAGGGCAGTGATCAGCGGCAGCATCGGACTCATTCGCTCAGGAGGTGCTGGAGGTCGGCGGCCAGCTGGGCCGAGGAGACGTCCTCGGACCAGTAGGCGATGCCGTCGTCGTCGGCGTCGATCGCGACGATCTGGGTGCCGTGCGTGACGTCATAGCCGCCACTGGGCAGCTTGTCGCCCTGCTCGACGGCGATGCCGAGG
Source organism: Nocardioides sp. (assembly GCF_031422975.1). GTDB lineage: Bacteria > Actinomycetota > Actinomycetes > Propionibacteriales > Nocardioidaceae > Nocardioides. Next base: position 3,977 of record NZ_JANPEO010000491.1, read on the forward strand.
GGCCGGGCCACCTCGATGATGGTCCTGATCGGGCCGGTGGCGCCGATGAAGTCCGGGTCGAAGCTGGTGGCGTAGTCGTTGACGGCCTCGGGGGTGTCTCGCGCCGGGTCGGTGGTCACGAAGACGACGTCGACTGCGGCCCGCTCGTCCTCGCTCAGGCGCGTCATGGCGGAGGCCATCGTCGACATCACGGTGCCGCAGATGTCGGGGCAGTGGATGTAGCCGAAGAAGACCAGCGTGAGGTCCCTGTCGGTGTCGTCGACCAGGCTGAAGGGCGCCTCGTCGCCGTCGACGAGCGCGGTGCCATCGACCGCGAACGGCGGGTCGAGCACGCTCCCGGTCATCTGGCGGCCCGCCGTCAGGGTGCCCGAGGCGCCACACCCGGCGAGCAGGCCGGTGGCCAACGCCGTGGCCAGCACCGGGGCGAGCGCGACCGACAGCCGACGTCGGGCGTCAGCCACGGCGCACTCCCGCGGCCAGGTCCTCGGTGAGCGCGCGCAGGGCCACGAGCCCTCCCTCGAGGTCGCCCTCGTGGTCGAGCAGCGTCCGGACGAAGGCGGAGCCGACGATCACGCCGTCGGCGTACGACGCGATGTCGGCAGCCTGGTCGCCGTTGCTCACCCCGAGACCGACGCTCACCGGCAGATCGGTGGTCGCGCGGGTGCGCGCGACCAGCGGGCCGGCGAGGTCGCTCGTGGTGGTGCGCGCGCCGGTGACGCCCATGACGGCGGTGGCGTAGACGAAGCCGCGGCAGGCCGCCGTGGTCATGGCGATCCGCTCGGGGGTCGAGCTCGGCGCGACGAGGAAGACCTTGTCGAGGTCGTGCTTGTCCGCGGCCGCGATCCACTCGGCGCCCGAGTCGGGCGTCAGGTCGGGCGTGATCAGGCCGGCGCCACCCGCGCTCGCGAGGTCGGCGGCGAACCGCTCGACGCCGTAGCGCTCGATCGGGTTCCAGTAGGTCATCACCAGGGTCGGTGCACCGGTGGCGGCTACCGCCTCGACGACGCGCAGCACGTCCTTGGTGCGGACGCCACCCTCGAGCGCCTGCTGTGCGGCGGCCTGGATCGTAGGGCCGTCCATCACCGGGTCGCTGTAGGGCAGGCCGATCTCGATCACGTCGCAGCCGGCCTCGACCATCACGCGCATGGCCCGGATCGAGCCGTCGATTGTGGGGAAGCCCGCGGGGAGATAGCCGACCAGGGCCGCGCGGCCTTCGGCGCGTGCCTTGTCGAAGGCAGTGCTGACGCTCACGGGGCGCCGCCCTCGATGGGGAGATCGGCCTCGGGGCCCTCGTCGGCGTCGCCGAGGCCGAACCACTCGATCGCCGTACCCATGTCCTTGTCGCCGCGACCGGACAGGTTGATGATGATCGTCGCGTCCGGCCCCACCTCCGCGCCCAGTCGCCGTGCGACCTCGAGGCCCCCGTGGATCGCGTGGGCCGACTCGATGGCCGGGATGATGCCCTCGGTGCGGCTCAGGAGAGCGAGTGCCTCCATCGCCTCGGCGTCCGTGACGGGGGTGTACGTCGCCCTGCCGGTCGCCGCGAGGTGCGCGTGCTGCGGCCCCACGCCGGGGTAGTCGAGGCCCGCCGAGATCGAGTGCGACTCGATGGTCTGGCCGTCCTCGTCCTGGAGGACGTAGGTGCGCGCGCCGTGCAGCACGCCGGACTCGCCGGCGTGGATGGTCGCGGCGTGCCGGCCGGTCTCGACGCCGTCTCCCCCGGGCTCGAAGCCGTGGATCTCCACGGACTCGTCATCGAGGAACGCGGTGTAGAGGCCGATCGCGTTGGAACCGCCGCCGACGCACGCGGCAATGGCGTCCGGCAGGGTGCCGTACTGCTCGAGGCACTGGGCCCGCGCCTCGTC
>NZ_JANPEO010000492.1:0-2821 GCF_031422975.1 Nocardioides sp.
AAACCACGCAAAGCCATTCCTGGCCGATCGGTTTCTCCGCGACCGGCATGACGCCCGAGTTCAACCTCGACAAGACCGACGTCGAGCTCGCCGACGACGTCGCGGCGACCCTCAACGGCACCGCGACCGTCAACGCCACGCTGGCCTCCAACCAGCGCACCGTCTCGGGCACCGTCACCGCGGCGTCCGGCGGCGCCGCGGTCTCCGGCGTGACCGTGCGCGTGGAGCGTCGGGTGCAGACCCAGGATGACGTGCGCTGGCGCCTGGTCGACTCCCCGGCCACCATCGCCAACGGGACGTGGTCGACCACGGTCCCCGACGGCACCTATCGCGTCGGCTTCCGCAAGGTCGGCTTCCTGGAGCAGTGGTACGACGCCGCCACCGTGCTCGCCGACGCAGACCCGGTCGTCGTCAACGGGGTCAACCGCACCGGCATCAATGCCGCCCTGCAGGTCGGCGGCACGATCTCCGGCACCGTCACCGGGCCCGCCGGTCCGCTCACCAACGGGTTCGTGACCTTCTGGCGTGAGCTTGCCCCGGGCAACCTCGACGTCGAAGACGAAGTGGCCCTCAGCGGCACCGGCACCTACACCTCGCCGCCGCTCACACCGGGCACCTACGTCGTGCAGTTCGGGGCCTCAGGGCACGTCTCGGAGTACTTCAACAACGCGCCGGACGCGTCGACGGCCCAGCGGATCGTCGTCGGGGTCGGCACCACCTTCACTGCCAACGGCACCCTCGCGAAGGCCCTCAAGCTGTCCGGGACCGTCACCGGTCCCACGGGCACGCCGCTGGCCGGCGTGGACGTCCTCGTCGAGAAGCGCTTCGACTTCGGGGGCGGCGATGTGTTCTGGGACTATGTCGTGCAGCCGACCACCGACGCGGCAGGGGCGTGGTCCGTCGACCTGGGTGCCGGCACCTATCGGGTCAGCTTCTTCAAGAGCGGCTACGCCACGGAGTGGTTCGACAACGCCGCCACGTCGGCCACGGCCCAGAGCATCGTCGTCACCAGCGCCGACGTCGGCGCGATCAACGCACAGCTCGCCCCGGCCGCCGTGCTGAATGGCACCGTCTCGGGTCCCGACGGCCCGGTCTTCGGCGATGTCACCGTCTACGCGGCAGACGCCACCGACCTCGCGACGGCGACTCCGCTGGCCGAGGACTTCACCGGCTCGGACGGGCAGTACCTCATCGAGAGGCTGCCCGCCGGGAGCTACAAGATCCGGTTCGAAGCCAGCCGGCTGCTGCCCGAGTTCCACCTCGACAAGACGGACCTCGCCTCGGCCACGTCTGTCGCCATCTCCACCGCCGCGCCGACCACCGTCGACGCGACCCTCGCCCGCGGCAAGGCCATCGCGGGAACGGTCACGGGAGTGGGTGGGGCGATCGAGGACGGCAGCGTCGACTTCTACCGACAGCTCAGCGACGGCAGCTACAGCTACGTCGACTCCGACAACACCGACGCCGACGGCGCCTATCGGGCGTTCCTGCCGTCGGGCACCTACAAGCTGCGCTTCTCCGGCTACGACAACCGCGTCTCGGAGTGGTGGAACAACGCCTCCAGCCAGGCCGCCGCGACCTCCGTCACCCTGACGTCCGCCGACGTGCCCGGCATCGACGCCGTGCTGGACGACGGCGCCACCGTCACCGGCACGGTCACCTTTGCGCAGCGCCGGTCCGGGTGGGACAGCAACGTGCAGGTGTACGACGCCGTGTCCGGCGCGTTCGCCGGCAGCGCCGCGGTCAATGCGCACACCAACGCGTTCTCGATCAGCAACCTGCCGCCCGGCACCTACCGGGCACAGTTCGCCCGCACCGCCACCTACGAGCTGGCGGAGGCGCAGTTCTTCAACGCGAAGTCGGAGAACCTCGGGCTCGCGTCGTCCGAGACGTTCGTGCTCGGCGCCGCAGCCACCAGGGCCGCCGTCAACGCGGTGCTCGTCGAAGGCGGACGGCTGACGGGCGTGATCCAGGACGCCGCGGGCCTCCCGCTCGCCGACTGCATCGTCACGGCGTACACCAACGACGGATCGCTGGTGAGCCGGACGTCACGGAGCTCCGCCGCCGACGGCTCGTTCGCGGTGCCAGGGCTGACCACCGGCAGCTACTTCCTCCGCACCAGCAACGGCGGCTGCGGGTCCACCACGATGTACTACGACGGCGTGGGCTCCATGTCCACGGTCGCGGGCAACGCCACCGGCGTGAACGCGACGCGCGGCGTCTCGACGGCGGTGCCGCAGACCCTCGTCATCGGCGGGTTGGACCCGGTCGTCAACACCGCGTTGCCGACGGTCAGCGACACCACCCCGGTGGTGGGCCAGCTGCTCACGTCGACGCCCGGCTCGTGGAACCCGTCCGACTCCACCTACGCCTACCAGTGGCTGGCCAACGGCGGCCCGATCGCGGGCGCGACCGGCAGCAGTTACACGGTTGTCGCCGGCGACATCGGCAAGACCCTGGCGGTCCGTGTCACGGCGACGAGGGACGGCTTCGCGAGCAGCACGGCGACGTCGGCCGCCACCAGCGCGGTCGCCCCTCAACCAGTGGTCACCAACACGGCGGTGCCGACGGTGAGCGACACGACGCCCGAGGTCGGCCAGGTGCTCACCGCCGGCGACGGGACCTGGTCGCCGGCCGACGTCACCCTCGCCTACGAGTGGCGCTCCGACGGGACCCCGATCGCGGGTGCTACCAGCAAGACCTTCCAGGTGCCTGCCGGGCAGCTCGGCAAGAAGCTGTCCGTGCGGGTCACCGCGTCCAAGGTCGACCACGTCCCGGCGACGGCGACGTCGACCGAGACCGCAGCGGTGGTGGCCGCCAC
>NZ_JANPEO010000493.1:0-5796 GCF_031422975.1 Nocardioides sp.
GCCGAAGCCGCCGGCGTGGCCGAGGGGACGATCTTCCGGGTCTTCGACTCGAAGGACGATCTCATCACCGCGGCGCTCGACCATGCCTTCGACGTGGCACCCTTCCTCGCCGACCTCCGCCGGATCGAACCCGACCAGCCCTTGCGACCCCTCGTCGCCGATCTCGTGACACTGCTCCAGATCCGCTTCCGCGGCATCTTCGAGCTGATGACGGCCGTCGGCATGGTCGGCCCGCCCAGTGCGAGCAAGCACCTGCACCACCACCGCGAGGAGGGCGCCCGGATCATGGCGGACCTGCTGGCGCCCCACGCCGGCGAACTCGCCGTACCCGTGGCCGACTTCGTCCAGATCACCCGACTGCTGACCTTCTCCGGCAGCCATCCGCACCTCAGCGACGGTCGCCTCCTCACGACCGACGAGATCGTCACCACCGTCCTCGACGGGCTCGCCACCTCGCACCCAAGTTCAACCCCGAGGGAACCCTGATGCTCCTTCGCCTCGTCCGCACCCGGCTCACGCCCTACCAGGGACCGATCGCCGTGATCGTGACACTCCAGCTCATCGGCACGCTGGCGATGCTCTACCTCCCGAGCATCAACGCCGAGATCATCGACCGGGGAGTCGTGACCGGTGACACCGACTTCATCATCCGGCGCGGCGGCCTGATGCTCGCGATCTCGCTGGTGCAGGCCCTGTGCTCCGTGGTCGCGGTGTGGTTCGCCGCGCGTACGGCGATGGGATTCGGTCGCGACGTGCGCGCCCAGATCTTCGAGCGGGTCGGCTCGTTCTCGGCCCGCGAGGTCCAGCACTTCGGTGCCCCGTCGCTGATCACGCGCGAGACCAACGACGTCCAGCAGGTGCAGATGCTGGTGCTGTTGGGCTTCACGATGATGGTCTCGGCGCCGATCATGATGGTCGGTGCGATCGTGATGGCAACCCGCGAGGACGTCGGCCTGTCGTGGCTGATCGTCATCACCGTGCCGGTCCTCGGCGGCCTGATCGGCTTCATCGTGAGTCGCATGGTGCCCAGCTTCCGGGTGATGCAGGAGAAGATCGACGAGGTCAACCGCCTGCTGCGTGAACAGATCACCGGCATCCGCGTGGTCCGGGCCTTCGTCCGCGAGGAGCACGAGACGCAGCGCTTCGCGGACGCCAACGCCGACCTCACGCAGGTCTCGATCCGGGCCGGCCGCTGGCTGGCCGGGATGTTCCCGGTCGTGATGCTGGTGGCCAACGTCGCGTCGGTGGCAGTGCTGTGGTTCGGCGGCCACCGCGTCGAGTCCGGGGAGATGGAGGTCGGCGCGCTGACGGCCTACCTGTCCTACCTCATGCAGATCATCATGAGCGTGATGATGGGGACGTTCATGATGATGATGATCCCCAGGTCGGCGGTCTGTGCCGACCGGATCATGGAGGTGCTCGAGACCGAGTCCAGCGTCGTGCCGCCGGCCGACCCGGTCACCAGCGTCACCGAGCGCGGAACCCTGGTGCTCGACGACGTCACCTACGCCTATCCCGGCGCGGACGTGCCGGTGCTGCGCGCCGTGCGCCTCGACGCCCGGCCCGGCCAGACGGTCGCGATCATCGGCTCCACGGGCGCCGGCAAGACCACCCTGCTCAACCTCGTGCCGCGGCTCTTCGACGTGACCGGCGGCCGCGTGCTCGTCGACGGCGTGGACGTCCGCGAGCTGGAGCCGGACCTGCTCTGGTCGAGGCTCGGGCTGGTCCCGCAGAAGGCGTTCCTCTTCAGCGGCACCATCGCCAGCAACCTCCAGCACGGGTGGCCCGACGCCACCGAGGAACAGATGTGGGAGGCGCTCGAGATCGCGCAGGCGCGTGACTTCGTCGCGGAGCTGCCCGACGGACTCCAGTCGGCGGTCGCCCAGGGCGGCACCAACTTCTCCGGCGGCCAGCGCCAACGCCTGGCCATCGCCCGAGCTGTCATCCGGCGGCCCGAGATCTACCTGTTCGACGACTCGTTCTCGGCCCTCGACCTCACCACCGACGCGCGGTTGCGTGCGGCGCTGCGGCCGGTCACCCGCGACGCCACCGTCGTGATCGTCGCCCAGCGCGTCTCCACCATCCGCGATGCCGACGTGATCGTCGTCCTCGACGACGGGGCCGTTGTCGGCCGCGGCACCCACGACCAGCTCCTCGACACCTGCGCGACCTATCGCGAGATCGTCGAGTCCCAGCTCACCGCACAGGAAGCAGCATGAGCACGACCTCGCACCAGTCGACCAAGCCCACGTCGGCCGAGCTCGCGGCCAGCGAGTTGAAGGAGACCGAGCGCATCCAGGCCGGTCCCGGGCCGGGCCGGGGCCCGATGGGCGGCGGCATGGTGGGCGGGAAGGCCAGCACCTTCTGGCCGTCCATCAAGCGGCTGATGGCGCGGATGGCGCCGTACCGGGTCAAGACGCTCGCGGTGGTCGCGCTGACCGTCATCAGTGTGCTCGCCAACGCCCTCGGACCGCGGGTGCTCGGGCGCGCGACCGACCTGATCTTCAACGGGCTGATCGGCGGTGACCTGCCGGCCGGCATGACCAAGGCCGAGGCCGTCCAGATGCTGCGCGAGCGTGGCCAGGGCAGGACCGCCGACATGGTCTCCGGCATGGATCTCGTGCCCGGCCAGGGTGTCGACTTCGATGCGGTCGGGCAGGTGCTGCTGATCGTCCTCGGGATCTACGTCGGTGCCGCCGTGCTCGCCTGGGTCGCGGGCTACCTCCTCAACGACGTGGTGCAGGGGACCGTTCGGCGCATGCGCGACGACGTGGAGACCAAGGTCAACGCGCTGCCGCTGAGCTACTTCGACCGGCAGCCGCGCGGGGAGCTGCTCAGCCGGGTCACCAACGACATCGACAATGTCAGCCAGACCCTGCAGCAGACGTTGAGCCAGCTGCTCACCTCGGTGCTGACCGTGGTCGCGGTGCTGTCGATGATGTTGTGGATCTCGCCGCTGCTCGCCCTCGTCGCGCTGGTCTCGGTGCCGATCTCGATGGTCGTGACGGGACTCGTGATGAAGCGCTCGCAGGGCATGTTCGTCCAGCAGTGGCGCCGGACCGGACGCCTCAACGCGCACATCGAGGAGACCTTCTCCGGGCACGCGCTGGTCAAGGTCTACGGCCGCCAGCGCGAGGCCGAGCGGGTCTTCGCCGAGGAGAACGACGAGCTGTGGAAGGCGTCGTTCGGTGCCCAGTTCGTGAGCGGACTGATCATGCCGATCATGATGTTCGTCGGCAACCTCAACTACGTCGTGATCGCGGTCCTCGGTGGCCTGCGCGTCGCCAGCGGCTCCATGTCGCTCGGCGAGGTGCAGGCGTTCATCCAGTACTCCCGCCAGTTCACGCAGCCGCTCACACAGGTCGCCTCGATGATGAACCTCATGCAGTCCGGCGTCGCCTCGGCCGAGCGGGTCTTCGAGCTGCTCGACGCGGTTGAGCAGTCGCCCGACGCGATCGGCGAGGCGGCTGCACCCGGCCGGCGGCACGGCGAGGTGCGCTTCGAGGAGGTGTCCTTCTCGTACGTCGCAGACCGGCCGCTCATCTCGGGTCTGTCGCTGGTCGCGCACCCGGGCCAGACCGTCGCCATCGTCGGCCCGACCGGGGCCGGCAAGACGACGCTGGTCAACCTCGTGGAGCGGTTCTACGAGCTCGACCAGGGCCGGATCACCCTGGACGGCGTCGACATCGCGTCGATGCCCCGCTCGGCGCTGCGCTCGCAGATCGGGATGGTGCTCCAGGACACCTGGCTGTTCGCCGGCACGATCCGCGACAACATCGCCTACGGGCGTCCCACGGCGAGCGAGGCGGAGATCCTCGAGGCCGCGCAGGCGACGTTCGTGGACCGCTTCGTGCACTCGCTGCCCGACGGCTACGAGACGGTGATCGACGAGGATGGCGCCAATCTCTCGGCGGGCGAGCGTCAGCTCATCACCATCGCGCGGGCCTTCCTGGCCGCACCGGAGCTGTTGATCCTCGACGAGGCCACCTCGTCGGTCGACACCCGCACCGAGCTGTTGCTGCAGCACGCGATGGCGGCGCTGCGGATCGATCGTACGTCGTTCGTGATCGCGCACCGGCTCTCCACGATCCGCGACGCCGACCTGATCCTGGTGATGGAGGACGGCGCGATCGTGGAGCAGGGCAGCCACCAGTCCCTGCTCACGGTGGACGGCGCGTATGCCCGGCTCTACCGCTCGCAGTTCGCTGCTCCGGCAGCCTGACCCGCGGCTCCCGGGTCGCCGAACAAAGGCATTGAGCACTCGCACGCCGCGGCGTACGGTGTCAGGACACGGAAAGGAGGTGGTCCGAGAAATGAAGTCTTTTCGGATGAGTGAGGTGGCTGCCCGCTAGGCAGCACCGTCGTCGACGCACTGCCGGCGAATCCAACGCAGTCACCCGACCCGCAGGCCCCGGAATCATCCCCCGGATCGTCCCCTCGAGGGACAGGCCTGCGGGTCGCTGCATCTCCGGAGGCGAACGGCGTGACCGAGCCCACTGCGGCCGGGATGGGGCGCGTCCGCCTCGGCGGAATATAGTTGTCATCGACAACCTTGTGTCCAGCATGAATCGAGCTTCCGTGCCGTCCCCCTCCGCCCCGACACGCCCCAACCTCGCCAGCGCCGAGCAGGCCGGCCAGATGACCCACCGCGAGGTCCTGGAAGCCCTCAGCGGCCTCCTGCTCGCGATGTTCGTGGCGATGCTCTCCAGCACCATCGTGTCCAACGCGTTGCCGGCCATCGTGACCGACCTCGATGGCAGCCAGACGGGCTACACGTGGGTGGTCGTCGCGACCCTGCTGACCATGACGGCGACGACTCCGATCTGGGGCAAGCTCGCCGACCAGTTCTCCAAGAAGGTGCTCGTCCAGAGCGCGCTCGTCATCTTCTCCATCGGCTCCGTCATCGCCGGTCTGGCGCCCTCGATGGAGGTCCTCATCGGCGCGCGCGCGATCCAGGGCCTCGGCGTCGGCGGCCTGACGGCTCTCGTCCAGGTCGTGATCGCGACGATGGTCTCGCCCCGCGAGCGTGGCCGCTACAGCGGCTACATCGGCGCGACCTTCGCCCTCGCCACGGTCAGCGGTCCACTGGTCGGCGGCCTGCTCGTCGACACCGTCGGCTGGCGCTGGTGCTTCTTCGCCGGGCTCCCGGTGGCGCTGCTGGCCTTCGTCGTGCTCCAGAAGACCCTCCACCTGCCGGTGATCAAGCGCGAGGTGCACATCGACTACCTCGGCGCCACCCTGCTCATGGGCGGAGTCTCCCTGCTCCTCGTGTGGGTCTCGCTCGCCGGCAACCAGTTCCCCTGGGGCTCCGTCACCAGCCTCGCCCTCGTCGCCGCAGGCCTGGTCGTGATCGTCGCGGCCGTCCTCGTCGAGGCGTACGTCGCCAAGGACCCGGTCATCCCGCTGCGCCTGTTCAAGGACCGCACCACGGCCCTCGCGACCGCTGCGTCGGTGCTGATCGGGGTCGCGATGTTCGGCGCCACGGTCTACCTCTCGCAGTACTTCCAGCTCGCTCGCGGCATGTCGCCGACGCGCGCCGGCCTGATGTCGATCTGCATGGTCGGCGGGCTGCTCGTCTCGAGCATCATCTCCGGACGAATCATCACCGAGACCGGCACGTGGAAGAAGTTCCTGATCGGCGGCATGGTCCTGGTGATCGCCGGCTTGGCCCTGCTGGCGACCATCGACGACACCACCAACCTGGCCGTCGTCGGCGTCTTCATGGCGGTGCTCGGACTCGGCCTCGGTGCGACCATGCAGAACACCGTGCTCGCGGTGCAGAACAGCGTCGCGGCC